>JAHEMX010000055.1 GCA_024643445.1 Desulfobulbaceae bacterium
CAATTACCAGCAGTATGAATGACGAGATAGCGGAGATAGCCTCCCTGACATTCTCGTTTTCACCCTTGAGCATGACACCGATGGCACCGAGCAGCGGAACGAGCAGGGCAAAGAGCAGTTTAGACGTGACAATTACCTGTGGATCCATACCGATGTCCCTTCTTCTAACCTTTGAGATTGATCAGGTCTTCAGTATCGACCGTTTTAAAATGACGATAAACCGCAATGACAATGCTCAGACCGATCGCCGCTTCTGCCGCGGCGATTGCCATGATAAAAAGCGCGAAAATCTGGCCGACGGCAGGATCCGGTGCCAGGAATCTGTTGAATGCCATAAAATTGATCGACACGCCGGCAAGCATCAGTTCCGCGGCAATGAGCATGCCGATCAGGGTCCGCCTGGTGAGCAGACCATAGATGCCGAGGCTGAACAGCATGGCGCCAAAGACCAGGTAGGTCGTAAGATAGTGGTGAATAGTCAGTAGAGACATCAGCCGGTCCTCCCGCCCCGGGCGATCACAATCGCACCGATGATCGCTATCAGAAGCACAAGGGAAATGAGCTCGAACACCATTGAGTGGTTGGTCAGCAGTTCAATGCCGATTTCCCGGACCGTTCCCGTTGCCGATTTGGCAAAGGGTTCCCATTGGGTGCGCAGCGCGAGTGCGCACATGCCGCCAAAAACCAGGGCTGCAATGATGAAACCGAGCGGACCGGAGAGCAGGTTTGCCGGCCCGGTCTTTCGGGTGCGCTCAGGGGCCGCAAGCATAATGGCAAAAGAGATGGTTATACAGATCGCCCCGACATAGATCAGTATCTGCATCATGGCCATGAAGGGTGAGTTGAGAAAGTAGTAAAATCCTGCAACGCCGGTAAAACAGATAACGATACCGGCCAGAGCCCTGACCAGCCGCTCGGCGGTCGCGGCAATAAATCCACCGGTCAGGGTGACCGCGATCATGATCAAGAAAATGATGCCAAGCAGACCGTCTGCACTGAAGAGGGCGGGAGCATCCATGAATGACGCTGGGGAATTCATTTGTCTTGCTCCTCGAGTCGTTTAAGCAGATCAATGATGAAATCTTCCTTCCGGGTGGAGGCAAGATTGTATTCGTTTGAAAATCGGATCGCGTCGAAGTTACAGGATTCGACGCAGGAACCGCAGAGTGAGCAGGTGGTGAAGTCAAGGGTGTAACTGGTCAGAACCTTTTTTTTGCCGCCTTCCGGTTTTTCTCCGGCAAGGTGGATGCATCCGGACGGGCAGGCCCGTTCGCACATGCCGCAGACAACGCAGTTCGGCTTGTTTTCCTCATCGCCGATAAGCTCGATATGCCCACGGTAGCGGGCGTACATTTTCAGCGATTCGTGGGGATAACTGAGCGTTACCGGTCGTTTCGGGAATTCCTTCAAGGTTACCCACATGCCGTCCAGCAGGCTTTTTGTTCCGCTGAACAAATCGGAGAAATAACCGCCCATAATCAGAACACCTTCAGTAATCCTGCCGTCAGGAGCAGGTTAAACAGCGAGATCGGGATAAGATATTTCCAGGACAGATTCAGCAGCCCGTAAATGGTGGTGCGCGGAAACGTCCAGCGAATCCAGATAAAGACAAATATGATCAGGTATATTTTCAGCAGAAACCAGCCGACGTTGTGGGTGAAAGGGAAGATGCCTAGATCGCCGAACGGGCAGGACCAACCGCCAAGAAAGAGTATGGTGATCAGGCAGGAGCCGATGACGATATTGGCGTATTCCCCCATGAAAAACAGGCCGAATCCCATACTGGAATACTCGGTATGAAAACCGGCAACGAGTTCGCTCTCGGCTTCTCCGAGGTCAAACGGTGCCCGGTTGGTCTCGGCTACCGAACAGACAAACAGGATCAGAAAGGAAACCGGCATGAGCAGGTTGAAACCGACCTCCTTATGCAGGGGCCAGACGTTCCAGCTCAAAAATCCATCGAGCTGCTGCTGGACAATGTCGCCCAGGTTCAGAGAACCGGAAATCATCACGATAGTAATGGTCGTTATCAGCAGGGGGATTTCGTAGGCAACCGTCTGGGAGACCGCCCTGACGGAGGAGATCATTGAATATTTGTTTCTCGAACCCCAGCCTGCAACGAGCAGCGACATACCCCCCAAAGCCGCGAAGGCAAAGATCACCAGCACGCCGACATCGATTGGATGGGCCACGATATTGTCGCTGAAGGGGATCGTCACGAAGCTGATAAGTGCTGGGAACATGGCGAGAACGGGTGCAACCATGAAGATGGCCTTGTCCACGCCTCCGGGAATCAGCAGCTGCTTGGTCATCAGCTTGACCCCGTCAATCGGGGGCTGCAGCAACCCCCACCAGCCGTTTTCCATCGGCCCGGGGCGTCGCTGGTAGAAACCGGCACCCTTACGCTCACACCACACGAGGTAGGCCGCGTTTGCGCCGACAAAGCAGATGGCAATAAACACCGCAAGGACAACATTTAATAAGGTAAGGCTCATCATGTTCTCCGTTAGCGATCCATTTCCGGGATGACCAGATCGAGACTGCCCATAAAGGCGAGAGCGTCGGCCAGGAGCATGCCCCGGCAGGCTTCGTCGAACAGGTGCATATTTGAATAGGTGGGGGATCGCAGCTTCAGCCGATAGGCATTTTTGCCGCCATCGCTGACCAGCCTGATACCGAAATTGCCTCGTGCCGTCTCGACGGCGGCATAATAGTCGCCTGAAGGGGGCTTGATGAGTTTCGGTTTTTTCTCAGGGTTGACCGGACCTTCCGGCAGTTTGTCCAGGGCCTGTTCGATGATGCGCAGCGATTGTTCCATCTCCTCCATGCGCACCAGATAGCGCGCATACGAATCGCAGCCGTCATTGACAGGAATATCGAAGTCAAGCTCAGGGTAGACCGAATACGGTTCGTTTTTCCTGACATCGTAGTTCAGGCCGGACCCCCTGGCAACCGGTCCTGTCGCCCCGTAGCGCTGGCACATATCCTTGTCGATTATGCCGTGCCCTTGTAGACGCTTCATCAGGATGATATTGCCGGTAACGAGTTTTGCATACATCTTCAGCTCTTTGCGCATCCTTATGATAAAGGCGCGGGTGCCGGTAATAAACTCGTCGTCAATGTCATTGTAGAGGCCGCCAAAGCGGAAATAGCAATAGGTAAGCCGTGAACCGGTGACGGATTCAAGCAGGTCGAGTATCTGTTCACGGTCATCAAAGCAGTACATGAGCGGCGTGAATCCGCCAAGATCGAGGACGTAGGCGCCAAGCCAGACCAGGTGGGATGATATCCGGTTAAGCTCGACCGTAATAACCCTGATATATTCCGCACGTTCGGGGACCTCTATCCCGCAGGCCCGTTCAACGACCAGAGCGTAGCCATGGTTAAAGGCCATGGCGGAGAGATAATCAAGCCTCCCCATGTTCGGCATATATTGGGGGTAGGTTCTGTTTTCGGCCATTTTTTCGTGCATTCGATGAATGTAACCAAGGACCGTCTCCGCCTTATAAATATACTCTCCATCCATGGTCATCTTGACTCGCAAAACGCCATGCGTGGCAGGGTGTTGCGGGCCGACGTTGAGGACGAAGGTTTCGTCTTTCTGCAGTTCTATCGGTTGGCTCATGCTTTGAAATCCTTCAGAAGGGGATGGAAGTCAGCATCTTCTGGAAGCAGCAGGGGGATAAGGTGCGGGTGGCCGTCGAAAATGATACCGAAAAAGTCGTGTGCTTCACGCTCATGCCAGTTTGCCCCGGTATACACCGTCGTAATGGTCGGCAGGTGAGGATCGGTTCTCGGAGTCCTGACCCGGATAACGACCCGGCATAGATCAAAATCATAGCGGCTGAAGTCGTAATCCGTTTCCAGCTGTTCTTCCTTTATCCAGTCAACTCCGGTAATGGATTCAAGGAAATAGCCAAGTTCAAACAATATCTGGGAGGCGCGAACGAGCTGGTCAGCAGAGATTTTTACATCGAGATGGAAACCTTTCGTGCGGTAATCCTGTTCGATAATGCCGTTTTGCCGGGGCTGGTCACTCTTATCGACTTCTCCACCGGTTTCAGCTTCTTTCTCAGCCCCGTTTTCGGCGCTTGCCTGATCTGAAAACAGTTCACCGAGAGCCTGTATGGTTGTTTGCTGGATGCTCATGTTCTAGGACCCGGCTTCGTTGGAAACTTTCGGGGCATCCCGCCACTGAGGTGCAACCTTCGGCCAGCGCCGCCAGCCGGTTATCTTGTGTTCCAGTTCGATAATTCCCTCTATCAGTGCTTCCGGTCGCGGCGGACAGCCCGGCACATAGACGTCGACAGGCAGAAATTTATCAGCCCCTTCGACAATGCCGTATTGTCCTTCGAAAACGAACGGGCCTCCGGAGATCGCACAATTGCCCAGCGCGATGACCCATTTTGGCTCCGGCATCTGATCGTACAGCGTCATGATACCCGGTGCCATTTTCTTTGATATGGTTCCAGCCACAATCATCAGGTCACTCTGTCGCGCTGAAGGGCGAAAAACTTCGGCGCCAAAACGTGACAAATCAAAGCGTGCGGCACCAGTCGACATCATTTCTATAGCGCAACAGGCAATACCAAACGTGAGCGGCCAAAGCGAATTGGCTCGACAGAGGTTTATCAGCTTGTCAGCAACAGCGAACTGGACGAATGAGGCTGGTACGGTTTCTAGGGACGGTGATAAATTTTGCGTTCCCACTTGAAGACTCCTTTAACCCACGCATAAACGACAGCAAGTGATAAAATACCAACGAAAAGAATAATCTCGATAAAATCCCGGATGACAAACATCGGGTCGTTATAGGCCAGTGCCACCGGAAATAGGAAGAGAACATCAACGTCAAAGGCAAGAAAAATAAGCGCATAAAGATAAAAAACGACACCGTACCGGATCCAGCTGTCACCGATGGGTTCCATTCCGCATTCAATAGACTGGTCTCTTCTGGCATCGACCTGCCTCGTTTTCCGGGGCATGAGGAGCTGTACGATGACGATGGGACCGAGGGCGAAGGCGAGTCCGCCGAGGGTAAACGCGGTTATCCAGAGGATATCATCGCGAAAGTGAAAAACAGAAAAATCCATGCAAAGCTCTCCATTTTCGGGTATGAAAACAACCGGCTTTTTTTTAAGGTCGGCAGGCCCCGACATCTTAAAGAATGGAGGGTACCCTGTCAAACAATTTTTTACCCATACCAGGTACTGTTTTAGTTGTGTATCTCTTTGTATTCAAAATAAAAAAATATAAATTTAGGAAAATATTAAATAGAAAGCCTATGTTATGTGATTAGGGCTGTTTATTTCAGGTGCACTGTCAGTAAAAAAGATGTAAAGTATCAAAAAAACTGAATCTGGAATCATGGTATGTCTATAACACTGAGACAATTGGAAATATTTATTGCTGTAGCTGAAACGGCACAGGTAACCAAAGCCAGTAAGAAGCTGTTCGTGACGCAATCCGCCGTCAGCATGGCGCTGGCCGAACTTGAAAATCAGCTTGGCGGGTCACTGTTCGATCGTCACGGCAGGAGCCTGATTCTCAACGCCCGTGGCAGGTATCTGTTGCCGTTGTCAAAGGATATTATCGCTCAGGTTGGCAGCATTGAAACGATTATGTCCGAGCGCAACGATAAACTGGTCGGGCAAATAAATATCGCTGCCAGTTCTTCGGTGGGCAACTATATTTTACCCTATCTGATAGGTGCATTCAAAAAAGCGCATCCGAATGCTTTGGCCAACATGCTCGTTTACAATACCAAAATCGTTGAGGGCATGGTGCTGGATGGCAACGTTGACATCGGTTTTGTCGAGGGGAAAATAACCTCCAAAGAGCTTCTGGTCAGGCCCTGGTTCAAGGATGAGCTCGTAGTGTTGACGGCCCCTTCCGATCCGCTGGCAAATAATGAAGAGTTTGATCTTACCCGGGATCTCAAACAGAGCCGATGGATCATGCGTGAAAAGGGTTCCGGGACAGCGGCCATCTTTCGGGAAAAACTGAAGGATTATATTGCTGACGTCAATATTGTCATGGAAATGGGACATCCCGAGTCGGTAAAACGTGCGGTCGAGTCAGGTGTAGGCATTGCCTGCCTGTCGGCCCTGACCATCTGCCGCGAAGTGGAAAACGGCTGGCTTAAAAGTCTGAAGATCAGTGACGTTGACATGAAACGCCAGATCTATATCATCAGTCGAAAGGATCTGCAGATGAGTGATGCGTTAGCCGAATTTCTTGCCTTTTGTGATGTTATGTCCGCCTGTGAAGAGGAGAACATCTGCCTGTCATCCCCGTGGAAACTGCAGTCTTTGCTGGCTCGTCACTCAAGCGGCAGGAAACGCTGATACACCCGCTTTTCCGCCCCGGATGAAAACGGCCACTCGACGGTAAAGCGAGTGGCCGTTTCTGTTGGCTGCCGGAAAAAAACATATGTCTCGAGTTGTTGAAATGGACGTTCTCTAAGGATGCAGGCGGATCTTGCCGGTTAAAGGTAACCTTTTGTCATCATCATAGTGCACGGCCAGAAGCGTCAAGCCACGGGCCGGGGCCGTTGCGCCGGCACGGTTCCTGTCCCGCTGGCTCAGAAGGAGATTGAAATCTTCGATTGATCGTTTCCCCCGCCCGACGTCCAGCAAGGTGCCGACGATGTTTCTTACCATATGGCGCAGAAATCCGTCGCCGACCAGAATAAAATGAAAAAGACCAGGTTCCGGATTGCTGAGTTCCGCAGAGAAAAGCGTTCGAACGGCGCCTCTGCCCGTTGCCTGTTTCTTGTCACGTGTACCGGTAGCCTCAAAACTGCTGAAATCATGTGTGCCGGTAATTGTATCGAGGCAGCATCGGATGGCATCTGTTGCAAGTGCAGAGGGGTAATGGCTTCTATAACGCCGCTTCAGGGGACACTCGATGGGTCCATTGTAAACGGCATACCGGTAGGTTTTTGCTCGGGCGGAAAAACGGGCATGAAAGGCAGGAGATTCTTCCCTGAGGTCAAGAATCCGGATGTCGTCGGGCAACAGAGCGTTAAGGCCTTTGAGCAGCGGGAAAGGCTTTATCGCACTTTCCGTCTGAAAATGGGCGGTCATGCCCAGAGCATGCACGCCGGCGTCCGTCCTTCCTGCTCCATGTACCGTCGTTGTACGGTTGCAGATCAGTGTCGTCGCCCGTTCTATCTCTGCCTGAATCGTCGGGCCGCAGTCCTGCCTTTGCCAGCCGCGGTAATCTGTTCCATCAAATGAGATGAGAAGTCTAATCGTGCGCATCTGGCAGAATCCACAGCACTCAGGGGGTTATGGAAACAACGGTGCCTGCGCAAGGCCGGTTTCTTCGGCAAAACCGCACATCAGGTTCATGTTTTGCACGGCTTGTCCCGAGGCGCCTTTGACGATATTGTCAATTGCCGAAGTAACGACTACACGTCTGGTGCGTGAATCGATTTTCAGTCCAATATCGCAATAGTTTGAACCGCGCACATATTGTGTGGCCGGCTGCTGCTCATGATCGAGGATACGCATGAAAAATTCATCATCGTACATCTCGTGGTATAACCGGTGCAGCTTGGCTTCATCGACGTCGCCGATAAGATCAGCGTAAATCGTACTGAGAATGCCCCGGGATACCGGCAACAGGTGCGGAGTAAATGAAATAGTGACCGGTTTACCTGCGACAAGGCTCAGATTCTGCTCTATTTCGGGTATATGTCGATGGTTTCCGCCTACCTTGTAGGCACGAAAACCATCTGTCACTTCACAAAAAAGAGTGGCGACGGCTGCACCGCGTCCTGCCCCTGAAGTACCGGATTTTGCATCGGCAATGATCGACGAGATATCAATACAGCCATTTTGTAAAAGCGGGGCGAGTGCCAGGGTTATGGCGGTGACATAGCAGCCGGGGTTGGCTACGAGCCGGGCGTTGCGAATCTTCTCCCGATACAGTTCCGGCAAACCGTAAGCTGCCATGCCAACCAGTTCAGGAGCGTTGTGTTTCTGGTACCATTTCTCGTAGACGGAAATATCCTGAAGCCTGAAATCAGCTGACAGATCAACAACTTTCTTTCCCGCCTCAATTAATTGCGGCACGATGTCCATGGCGGTTTTATGGGGAACGGCGCAGAACACAAAATCGGACAGGGCGGCGATCTCTTCAACCGAATGATTTCTGCAGATGATATCGACCCGCTTGCGAAGGTGCGGATATACCTCGCTGAGCGGCTTGCCGTCATACTGTCTTGACGTGGCAGCCGTAATGGAAACCTCGGGATGATTGCATAACAGCCGTGCAAGTTCTCCACCGGTATAGCCGGATGATCCAATGATGGCAACTCGTAGCATGGTAACTCCTTAACGATCGCTGCATGCGGCAGCAACATAAAAAAAGGGGATAACAGAAAATCTGCTATCCCCTTGCCTTCTATAAGCTCCGTAAAAAGTGTCACCAGTTATGACACCTGTCCGGAAAAAAGAAAGAAGTCTGTTAACGCTTGGAAAACTGGAACTTGGCGCGGGCGCCTTTTTGTCCGTATTTCTTTCTCTCCTTGTTGCGTGGATCGCGGGTCAGCAGCCCTGAACGTTTCAGGGGGGTCCTGAGCTCGATATCAACTTCCAGCAGCGCCTTTGAGATGCCGTGCGCAATGGCGTCAACCTGCGCCGATTTCCCTCCGCCTTTAAGCGTGGCGAGGACATCGTATTGTTCAGCGGTCTCGGTGACCTGGAACGGCTTGTTGAGCTTTTGGGCCTGGAAGATGCCGCCGAAATAATCATCGGCGCTCAGGGTGTTCACCGTTATTTTTCCGGTACCCGGCGTTATCCAGACACGTGCAACTGCTTTTTTTCTTTTCCCGGTGGCGTAGAAACGTTCGGCCATAGCCAAATTCTCCGTATGTATTTATATTTCCAGTTTTTCAGGCTGCTGAGCGGCGTGCGGATGTTCCGCACCGGCGTATATCTTCAGCTTTTTCAGTTGCGCCCGGCCAATCTTATTTTTCGGGAGCATACCTTTTACGGCTTTAAAAACGAGAGCGGTCGGGTGCTTTTCGAGTAACTCTTTGGCGGAGCTTTCCTTGATGCCACCCATATAACCGGTATGCCGGTAATATTTCTTGTCGTCCCATTTCGTGCCGCTCAGACTGATCTTGTCTGCGTTGGTTACAATGATAAAATCACCATTATCCATGAACGGCGAAAATGTCGGCTTGTGTTTGCCGCGCAGACGGGAAGCTATCTCGGTCGCAAGACGGCCTAGAATCTTGTCCTCGGCATTAACGACATACCATTTCCTCTCGATTTCGCTTATAGGAGCAAGATAAGTTTTCATGTTGGCCCTCGACAATAAGACATTTAATAAAAAAAGGTTCGAGCAGCGTCGAACCTTGAGTTTTCTCTGGAGCGGGAAACGAGATTCGAACTCGCGACTTCAACCTTGGCAAGGTTGCACTCTACCACTGAGTTATTCCCGCTCTGTGTCAAAATCAAAACAGGAGGACATTTAATAAAACGATATGCAAATGTCAACACAAAAGATATACCAATTGTGAGTTAATGCAAGTTTTCTGAAAACATGTTCTGTTGGAAAAAAAGATGGTTTTGTCTTTGTATTATATTATAAATAGGTGGCAATAGAGAAAAATCAAGCACGCGATGGGTATTATTCACCATTCGAGTATCTATAACAGGGATAATTATGTCAGAAGAACAACAGTTTCGTTCCGGTGAGATTAAACGTAAAACAGCCGAAACCGATATAGCGGTGAGATTTCGCCTTGATGGCAATGGCAAGACAGCCATCGCTACCGGTGTTTCCTTTCTGGATCATATGCTGACCCTTTTCGGCGTACACGGTTTTTTTGATTTGGATATCCAGGCGAAGGGTGACATCGATGTAGATTATCACCACACGGTGGAAGATGTCGGCATCTGTCTCGGTCAGGCGCTTGCGGCTGCACTTGGCGATAAGGGCGGTATCCGCCGCTATGGCACCAGTTACCTGCCGATGGATGAGACGCTTGCCCGCGTCGTTGTCGATATTTCAAATCGATCATACCTGCATTACAATGTAGGGATGCCTGACCAGAAAGTGGGTTCCTTTGATACCTCCCTGGCCAGGGAGTTCATGCGTGCCCTCGCCCTGCATGGCGGGCTCACCCTGCACGTCGATCTGCTGCACGGTGAAAACTCGCATCATATCATCGAAGCGGTGTTCAAGGCTCTTGGTCGTGCGCTTAATGAAGCAACGGCGAGAATGCCTGGTATTGATCGTCCGCTCTCTTCCAAGGGATGCCTGTGATGGTTCTCTTATATAATTGCTAAGAAAGAGGTAGTCATGGAAAAGTTTGCAGTATCCATAGCATGGCTTCTAGCCCTTACCTTCGCGGTATTGTTGAGTTCCTGCGCAACAAAGCAGCCGCTGCCAACCGAAGCAGATCGTCTGGAGGCTCAGCGGCGGGTTCCCTGCATTGTCGTGATGCCGGTTGATACCGTGGTAAATTCCGATGCCTCGGTGACCTATAGCAATGCGGCTGAATTGGAGAAGGGCGCCGCCTTCATGGATTCGGTGCTGGCCGAGCAAATGGTAGGCAGAAACAACGTCAGAATGCTCTCCACGCGCCAGTTCATGTCACTGATTCCAGAGCAATCCGCCGAACAACTCGACCTGCTGAAAAAAATCGGCTCGGAATTGAAATGCAACGCGGTATTGACGACAACCCTTCAGACATACCGGCAGCGGGTAGGTGGCAGCTATGGTGCTGAATCGCCTGCTTCAGTAGCATTCTTTTTCAGGATGCTGGATACCCGAGACGGAAAAGTACTCTGGACCTCCACCTTCAAAGAAACCCAGCAGACGGTGATGAGCAATATTCTGGCCGTCGGTACCGGGGAGTCAAGGGGGCTCAAGTGGCTTACTGTCGAGGAGCTGACAACACTCGGCATAAGCGAGCAGATCAAAGCATGTCCTTATTTGTGACATTATAGCAGGCATGGTTTGCTCTGACGCCCGGCTGTCTCACTGGACAGGCGGGCGTCCGTGTTTCCTGCCTGACGAGAAACGCTTGATGGACGCTGCCCTCATACCGAAACGGTTAAACAAAAAGATCGGGCGGGCCATGCATGACTGGCAGATGCTCAGTGACGGGGACAGGGTGATAGTGGCCGTTTCCGGAGGGGTTGACAGTCTTGTAACGGCCTGGGTGCTTAAAATGTGGCAGAGCAAGGCGCCAATTCACTACACGCTGGAGGCAGTGCATATCGATAATGGCTTCCGACTGCCGGACAGCGAAGAAGCATCACCGGCTGAACGAATCGCAGAGCGGATGAAAGTGCTGGCCATCCCTTTTTCTGTCATCCCGGGGTGGCCGGTTGTCGAGGGAGAAGAGCGTAACTGCTTCACCTGCTCCCGTAATAGAAGAACGCAGCTTTTTGAACTCGCCCGACAAAGAGGCTGCCGGAAACTGGCACTCGGGCACCACAAGGATGATCTTGTCGAAACCTTTCTGCTCAATGCACTGTACAGCGGAAACATCTCAACGATGCTTCCACGGCAGGATCTTTTTGATGGGAATCTGAGTTTGATCAGGATTTTATCATACATCGAAAAGAAGGACATAGTCGCATTTTCAAAGAAAATAGGACTGGTGCCGGTTGCCAATCTCTGCCCTCTTGCAGGAGATACCCGCAGAGAAACCGTACGGGACATCCTCACCGATGTCTGTAAAAAGGTTCCCGGTGCAAAAAGCTCACTGTTCTCGGCTCTTGGCAATATCCGGGAGGGATATATGTTATAGGATATGACAGAGGGCTGCGGGAGTCGTGTATTGTCTGCTCGGTAAAAAGAAAGGCTTTTGATTTTCATTACCATATCTTTCATATCAGGGGGCATGCTATCAGAGAGGGGAAGAGATGACAGTTGACAAGATAAAAAGACT
>JAHEMX010000509.1 GCA_024643445.1 Desulfobulbaceae bacterium
AACCCCATTATTCATGGAACACTGTGGAATTGGCTGCCGGCAATTGCCTGCAGAAGACGGTGAGAACTTCTTTGCCGTAGTCACTCCGATCAATAAGAGCTTACATTATGCAGAAGAAGATGGGATATTGGCAGGTGGGAGAGTAAACAAAGACAGAATGCAATGATATATCCTCAAGTAACCGCTTCAGGTATCGGGTAATCGGGATAGTTGGACGAGGAAGAATGAGGAACACGAATGGGCATAAGGCGTTAGGCAACTCAAATAACTCCCGGCCTGGCGTTGGACGTAAGGCAACAGGCAAATGAAGACTTCAAACATTCAAAAATTAATAAAATCCGCTGTCGGAGCCTTGGTGGCGATAGTTCTTTTCGTTTCCCCGGGGGTAAGGCTCCCGATATTGGATCGCCTATCTGACGTTTACTTCAGCGAGGCAATAGACAAGGCAGTCGTTGCTTATGCGACATGCCGGGTTATCAACGCCTCTGTTTCAATCATACAGGAATCTTACCTGAATCTCGAACCCGCAGGCATGGGAATAAGCTTAGCGGTAGGGCAGGCCCTGGACCCGCTTGATGATATGACTGAACGTCTTTCCGATGTGCTCGTAACGGCGATTACCTCTCTGGGGGTTGAAAAACTTGCCTATGAGATTGGTGTCTCAGTTGCGCCGCAGGTAATTGCCATATTTCTGCTCATCTTTTCTCTTTTGATCTGGTTCGAAAACGAAAAAATTGCTGCGCTTCAAAAGAACACCGTCCGTTTCTTATTATTGATTCTCATTGCCCGGTTTGCCCTGCCACTATCGGCTATTGTAAATAATTACCTCCAGGAACATTTTTTTGCAGACGAAATAGCCAAAACAAACAAGGAACTGCAGGTCGGAACAGCGGAACTTGACAGATTAAAGGAATTAACACTCCCGGAGATTGACGGTATGCTGGGAACCATCAAGAACAGTACATCATTCATCCAGCGCAAATCAGCGGAGTTTAAAGACGCCTTTACGGCCACCGTCAACAACTCGAAAAACATTATAGAAAATCTTCTGGCCCTGACATTTCTTTTTGTTGGCGTTTTTCTTATTCAAGTCATTTTCTTGCCGATAATAACTTTCTGGTTGCTGGTGAAATGTGCAAACAGCCTGTTTGGCGCAAACGCCCCCATAATCCTGCAGCATGCAAGGGGCGCAAAAACCGGAGATGTCCAGCAGGGCAATCCAACAGAAGGCTGATCGCCCCTGCTGAATTTGAAGGTCGGGCAAAGACGATCAGATGAGATGTATGAAAAATAATCACGAGAAAAAAAAGAATTTCACCAGGGTGATTCAGTTATGGGGAATCCTTTTCCTGATAGGGATAGGGGGAAGCATAATTGTTATTGATATTGTTGAATCCTATCGAGATTTCAACTTTCGTGCTGATCAAGTACGCACAGATTACATCGATAGTCAGAAACAGATAATAAAGCAAGAAGTCGAACGTGCTGTTGATCTGATTTATTATGAAAAAGCACAAAGTGAGATCGTCACAAAACAGAAGATCAAATCAAGGATTTATGAGGCCCATGCTATTGCCCAGTATATTTATCAAGAGAATTACACCAATAAAAGCAAAGACGAAATCCAAAAACTAATTATTGATGCCTTAAGACCATTCCGATTTGAACAGGGATCAGGTTATTTTTTTATCTTTCGCCTTGATGGCGTTGCAGTATTATTTCCAAGCAAGCCTGAGTTGGAAGGGACAAACCTGCTGTATTTACAGGATATAAACGGACAATATATTACTCAAGACAGTATTGAAATTATCGAACAATCGGGCGAGGGTTTTTATCAGTACAACTGGAAAAAGATGAATACCGAAGGGAATGACTCTACCAAGATATCTTTTATCAAGCGATTGGGGATGTTCGACTGGTTCATCGGGGCCGGATTGTATGTTGATGATGTCGAGGAGCAGATAAAAGCAGACCTGCTCTCGACTATCAGCAGGATTCGGTTCGGAAAAGAAGGTTATATTTTCGTTAATCGATTTAACGGGGATGCTTTGGTATCAAATGGAAAACTATTTTCCGGAACAGAAAAGCTGTGGGAAGTTTTTGATAAAAATCCCGGAAAGATGAAAGAAATTTTTACTAAGGAGTACGATACCGCCTTGAAACCTGAAGGTGATTATATCTATTACTCGCATGTTAAACTCACCGATCCGGCTAAAGAATCGCCAAAAGCCTCTTTTATATACGGAATACCTGAATGGCAATGGCTTGTCGGAGCTGGCGTGTATCTTGATGATGTGGAAACGGTTATTGCTCGAATGCAGACCGATTTAAACAACCAGATCAAGACGATGATGCTCTATTCCATTCCGATTGCCTTGGGTACTATCGCTTTTTTACTTATTTTATTAAACAGGTTGAACTACAGACTGAAAAAAGATTTAAACCTTTTCATCTCATTTTTAAACCGTGCCGCCCTTTCCGATGAACCTATTGACCGGGACAAGGTCCAATTCGATGAAATTGACCGGATGGCAGAGAATGCTAATCGGATGCTCGCCGATCGCAGACAGGCCGAGGAGGCCTTGAAAGCATCTGAAGAGCGGTATAGTGCCATTTTCCATGAAGCTCGCGACGGAATCGTTCTCATTGAAACAGAAACCGGCCGCATAGCAGACTGCAACCCGCGGTTCATAGAAATGACCGGTAGATCCATTTCTGACCTGCAGAAAATGAAAATATGGGAAGTACGGCCTTCTGATGTGGCAGAAAGAGCGGAAGAAAAGTTTCATCAGATCAAGAAAGAAAAACATGGAGGCACCAGCGAGCTTGAAATAGAGAAGTCAGACGGAACCATCGTGCCGATAGAATTTGTCTCAAAATGGATCAATTTTCAAAACAAAGACCTTATTCTTTCGGTGGTCCGCGATATCACGGAGCGCAAGCAGGCGGAAGAGGCCTTGCAGGCCGTGGAGAAACTCAAAAGCGTCGGTACACTGGCCGGAGGCATTGCGCATGATTTCAACAATATTCTTACGGGATTGTTCGGCAATATGTCAATTGCCAAAGAAACGCTTTCGACAGATCACCCGGGCTTCACGTCTCTTGAAGAGGCTCTGAAATCCATGAATCGGGCAATTCGCCTTACCAAGCAGCTCCTTACCTTTGCCAGGGGGGGGGAGCCGG
>JAHEMX010000056.1 GCA_024643445.1 Desulfobulbaceae bacterium
ACGAAATTGCGATAAAGCTGGCTGGAGAGAGGTTCCGGGCTCGTGGATGGTCTCTTTAATGAGTTCGCATACAGATGTAATCGGCAAGATCGATAAGTGGTTGAGCCCGGTTGCTAAAAGAGCTCAGCGCTGTTTTTGCGGCCTCCACGGTTTCCCTGGCCTTTTCTTTTGTTGCTTCAATACCGAAGAAGGCCGGGTAGGTGGCCTTGCCGCGAGCCCGGTCGCTTCCCGCCGTCTTGCCGAGCTGTGTTGTGGTCGCCGTTGCATCGAGGAGATCATCGACAATCTGAAAGGCAAGGCCAATCAGAATGCCATATTCCCTGAGTTTCTCTTCCTGCACCGCATCGGCTCCGGCGCCGATGGCACCGCTGAGAACGGAACAGGCGATTAGGGCACCTGTCTTGCTTTTGTGAATCGTCTTCAGAAGCTCGAATGGATAATCCCGGTTTTCGTTGCTGATATCCAGGAACTGGCCGCCGACCATGCCCTCGGGACCGGCGGCCCGGGCTATGAGCTGAATGATTCTCAGACGGCTACCATCCGGCAGTGCGCTGGCGGGTCGTGAAAGAAGTTCGAAGGCATAGGTCAGTAAGCCATCACCGGCCAATATTGCCGCAGCCTCCCCATACTTCTTGTGGTTTGTCGGTTTGCCCCGGCGCAAGTCATCGTTGTCCATGGCCGGCAGGTCGTCGTGAATCAGCGAATAGGTGTGAATGCATTCAATGGCGCAGGCTACCGGCAGGAGCGCATCCCTTGTTGCCGCATCGTCTGTGACCGCTTCCGCAGCAGCCAGGCAGAGGATCGGCCTGATCCGTTTTCCACCGACGAAGAGGCTGTAGCGCATGGCGGCAATATGATCGGTAAAAACGCCCTGTTCAGGAAGCATGAATGAATCGAGCGCCTTTTCGACTTCACGCTTTCTGGCGCTGAGGTAATCCCTAATGTTCATCGTTCGGCTCTGCGAAGGGCTCCGCTTCGAGCCTTCCATTTTTCTCAAGCAGAATCTCGACCTTCAGCCGGGCCTCCGAAAGACTGCTGTTGCAGAACTCTGCCAGCTTTATCCCTTCATCGAATTTCTTCAGGCTGTTCTCCAGGCTCAGATCACCATTCTCCAGCTCTTCGGTGATCTGTTCAAGACGGGCAAGGGCTGCTTCAAAAGTCTTTTTTGCCATGATGTATCCGTTCTCTGGATAGAATGTTAAACGTTTCTTAATGGTGATTGAAAAATGCAGGTACCCCGTTATACTGATTCCGGAATATAGTACAGACCAAGCCCGGTGTGCAAGAATTGATTAGCTCGAAAAGCACGGGGATTGATCAGCAGAAACACTTTTAACAAAGAGGCCACGCCCGTTTCATGCATGAAATGATCACCCTGTTCTGCCGCTGGCTGGAATCGGAAAAAGGTTATTCGGAACATACGGTTTCAAGCTACCGGCGTGACTTGTCGGAATTTACCGCCTTTCTTGATGAAGGGTGCCCGGTGGCGGCTGTCAATGGTTCGCATGTCAGGGGCTTTGTTTCCAGCCTGCATGGTCGCAATAACCCGGCAACGGTATGCAGAAAACTGTCCGCCCTGAGGACTTTCTTCAAGTTCCTGCAGCGCCGGAAGATGATTGCTGATGATCCCGTGACGGGTATCATCGGTCCAAAGATGGGCCGGGCAATACCGGTTTTCCTCACCGTTGATGAGGTTTTTCAACTCCTTGAAACACCCGATGAACGCGATTCCCTGATGTATCGGGACCGGGCCATACTGGAGTTGCTTTATTCCACCGGAATGCGCGTTGCCGAGCTCGTTTCACGGGATATTGAAGATCTTGATTTCGATAGCGAAATGCTTAGGGTGAGGGGCAAAGGCAACAAGGAGCGACTGGTGCCTGTCGGCCGTCCCGCCATAGAGGCGATCAGCAAGTGGCAGACCGAACGGCAGGGGCTGATAATCGCCCGGCTCAGGCGCCATAATGAAGCTGAAACCGAGGCCTTGTTTCTGAACGCCAGGGGCGGTCGGCTTAGCACCAGAAGTGTCGAGCGGCTGGTACTGAAATACGCCGGCCGTTGCGGGATGCAGAGCCAGGTGACACCACATGCGCTCCGCCATTCGTTTGCCACGCATTTGCTGGAAATGGGTGCTGATCTCCGTTCAGTTCAGGAATTGCTCGGGCATGCCAGTTTGTCGACGACCCAGCGTTATACGCACTTGACCATCGATCACCTCACCGAGGTCTACGATAAAGCGCATCCGCTGGGAACGGGTACTGTGACCAAAACTAAATAGCTGTCGTGTGCACCGCGTACATGGCGCATAACAAATGGAATGAAGATGACAATACGATCAACGACCATCCTCTCTGTCCGGCATAACGGGCAGGTGGTAGTTGCCGGGGACGGTCAGGTGTCACTCGGTAATACGGTGATAAAGCACAATGCCAGAAAGGTGAGACGGCTCTACCATGACCAGGTGATAACCGGATTTGCCGGAGCGACGGCCGATGCTTTTACCCTTTTTGACAAGCTTGAGCAGAAACTTGAACAATATAACGGTAACCTGATGCGCGCAGCCGTGGAGTTGGCCAAGGACTGGCGAACTGACAAGATGCTGCGTCGACTTGAAGCCATGCTGGTGGCGGTGGATAAAAAACATTCACTGCTGATTTCCGGAAACGGCGATGTTATCGAACCCGACAGCGGTGTTCTTGCCATAGGCTCCGGCGGACCCTATGCCCAGGCAGCAGCGCTCGCCCTGGTGCAGAAGAGCGATCTGGATGCCGAGGAGATCTGCAAGACGGCAATGGATATTGCCGCATCGATCTGTATCTATACCAATCATTCCATTATGATAGAAACATTATGAACGATTTTCAGTCTTTAACGCCGCGTGAGACGGTAGCGGAACTCGACAAGTATATCGTAGGTCAGTCTGACGCCAAACGATCTGTCGCCATTGCCCTGAGAAACCGTTGGCGCAGACGCCAGGTGCCGTCACCCCTGCAGGAAGAGATAGCCCCGAAAAACATCATTATGATCGGACCCACCGGGGTGGGTAAAACGGAGATCGCCAGAAGACTTGCGTCGCTTGCCCAGTCGCCTTTTCTGAAGATTGAAGCGTCAAAATTCACCGAGGTCGGTTATGTCGGTCGGGATGTCGAATCGATGATACGTGACCTGGTGGAAATAGCCATAAACCTGGTGAAAAACGAGGAGAAACAACGTCTCGAAGGGATTGCCGAGGCGGGCGTAGAGGACAAAATTCTCGATCTGCTACTGCCGCCGCGGCCGGATTCCGCCAGTCCGCTGTCTGATACCGGTCCGGAAGGAACGCAATCCTTTACGCTGGTGAGCAAGGATAGCCAGCTCCCCGCCCGCGGCCAGGAGCACGAGTCTTCGACCAGGGAAAAGATCAGGAAAATGCTGCGTGAGGGAAAATTTGATGAACGGGAAGTCGAACTGAGTCTGGATGCACCGAAGTCGATGCCCATGGTGGAAATCATGACGACATCCGGTATGGAGGAAATGCAGTCGAATCTGCAGGATGCCTTCAGTAAAATGTTTCCGCGCAAAAAGAAAAACCGGAAACTTAAAATTCCGGAGGCAATGGGAGCGCTGAAGCAGCAGGAAATGGAACGCCTCGTCGATATGGACAAGGTCCTGAAGGAAGCGCTTCGTCGCACTGAACAGACGGGCATTATTTTTCTTGACGAGATCGATAAAATCGCCTCGCGCCAGAGTGGTGTTTCCCACGGGCCCGATGTTTCCCGGGAAGGTGTGCAGCGTGATCTGCTGCCGATTGTCGAAGGCACAACGGTAACGACGAAACACGGGCTGGTAAAAACCGATCACATCCTTTTCATTGCCTCCGGCGCCTTTCACCTGAGCAAACCGTCTGATCTCATTCCTGAACTGCAGGGACGTTTTCCGTTGCGGGTCGAGCTGCATTCCCTCGGCAAGGATGAGTTTGTCAGGATTCTTACCGAGCCGGAAAACGCACTTATCAAACAGTATACGGCTCTGATGGAGACGGAAGGGATTGAGCTGGTTTTCACGGACGGAGCCATTGAGGAGATGGCCCGTATCGCCGTAGAGGTGAACGAGCGAACCGAGGAAATAGGAGCCCGGCGCTTGCATACGGTCATAGAGCGCGTGCTTGATGTGCTTTCTTTTGACGCCTCCGAACGTGACAGCGGCAGATTTGAGGTAAGTGCGGAGTATGTGAGGGAACGGTTGGACGATATCGTCGAGGATCAGGACCTCAGTCGATTTATCCTGTAATTTTTTCCGGCGCAAAAGGGGAACGACTTAATGCTCGGTACATTTTTTTCGAAAAACCGTTGGACTGGTGCTGCCGAAACAGTCCCGTCAGTAAAGGATCAGGAGCAGTTCAAGTATTGTCCTTCATGCGGCGATGAATTCAGAGTGGAATTTACCTCCTGTTCTACTTGCGATAAGCCGCTTATCGACGCGGCCGCACGTGATGGCGGCACTCGGGTAATGCCTGATGGGCAGGAGGCTGTGTTGTCACCGGCCGAGTTGACAGCGGCGGATAATCTGATCAGTATCAGACAGGGTCCCCTGATGGAGATGAAACGGGTCCAGCGTTTGCTGGAAAGTCAGGGTGTCGCCTCTCTGATCGCCGGCGATGGGCCCGATTGCACCGGCGGCTGCTGTGCATCTTCGTCTTTCGTCCTGCAGGTAAAGGAGGAGGATAGAGCCAGGACCGGCTCAATCCTGGCGGAAGATTTCAGACGGTTAACGGCACTTGACAGCCATCAGCCGAGCGTACGGTCGGATGTCGTTATCGATGAGCGCGTTGCCGAAACCCGTTGCCCCGCCTGCGGCTTCCCCTTCGCCGCTCAGGAGCAATGCTGCCCGGAATGCGGGCTGTGCTTCTAGGCCGCCTGCCTGTTATATCTCTTGCGCTGGGGAACCTCCAGCGCTGTTTTTTTGAATGACAGGGGATTATAGCCAAAAAGCGTCTCGACACTCTCCGTCAGTTCGCGACAGGGCCTGACGGTTAAATCCTTGTTAATCTTGATATCGACCTCTCCCTCCCCGGCAAAATGCAGGGTGATCGAAAAAGGACAAGCCCCGTGAAAGCGGAAGAGAAGCTGTTTCAGTTCATCGAGTCTGGAACGGGTCACGGTCTCAGCTTTAAGACGGGCATGAACTGACTCGGTATAGTGCTGGCGGGCTGCGGGGAGCAGATCAATCTGTTCCGCAATGATTTTGGGGCCGCGTTCGCTCTTCTGCACGACGCCTCTGACGATGACCGGGTCCGCTGTATTGAGCAGTTGGTAACAACTGCTGTAAGTGTCGGGGAAGACCATCACTTCGACGGTCTCCAGCACATCCTCGAGAGTGACAAAGGCCATCGGTTCGCCGCGCTTGCTCTTCAGCTGCTTGCAGGAGCGGATAAGTCCGCCGATCCTGACCGGCTGCCCCTCATTGAAATTGGCCAGATTGCTGATATCGCTGTCGGTTACACTCCTCATTTCAGGCAGGGCTGTGTCCAGGGGGTGACCGGTAATATAAAAGCCGACGGTCTCTTTTTCATATTTCAGTTTATCCCGCTCACTCCATTCCCCGATATCCGGAAGAACGATCTCCGTCAATGAAGAAGCAGTATTCGAAGGAGAAACAGCAAAAAGAGACATCTGACCGCTCTGGCGATCACGCTGAAACGCTTTCGCCTGGTCGATGGCCTTGGGAAGCACACCCATGAGCTGGGCGCGATTACCGCCCAGCGAGTCGAAGGACCCTGATTTGATAAGGCTTTCGATCACCCGGTTATTAACGCGGCGCGAGTCGACACGGTTGCAGAAGTCAATAAGGGAGGTGTAGTTCCCGTTCATCTCACGTTCTTCAACAATGGAGGCCAGCGCCGATTCGCCGACATTTTTCACGGCTGCCAGGCCGAAACGGATCTTGTCTTCATGCACGCTGAAATCCTGCACGCTGCTGTTGATATCGGGCGGCAGGACTTCAATGCCTCTTTCCCTGCACTCGTTGATATAAAGAACCACCTTGTCGGTATTGTTCATATCGCAGGAAAGCAGTGCCGCCATAAACTGGGCGGGATAATGGGCCTTCAGGTAGGCGGTCTGATAGGCGATCAGCGCATAGGCGGCGGAGTGCGATTTGTTGAAGCCGTATCCGGCAAATTTTGCCATCAGATCGAAGATATTTTCCGCCTTGTCCTCTGGAATACCGTTCTTCAGGGCCCCGGCCATAAACTTCACCTTCTCCTGATCCATCACCTCCGGGATTTTCTTGCCCATGGCGCGCCTCAGGATGTCAGCGTCACCGAGGCTGTAACTTCCCAGTACGTTGGCAATTTTCATGACCTGTTCCTGGTAGACGATGACACCGTAGGTCTCTTCCAGGATCGGCTTGAGCTGGGGCAGGGGATAATTCGGTTCCTGCCGACCGTGCTTGGTATTGACAAAGTCATCCACCATGCCCGAGTCGAGCGGGCCGGGGCGATACAGGGCGACGAGGGCGATGAGGTCAGTGAACTGCTCGGGGGCAAGCTTTATCAGCAGTTCTCTCATGCCGCTACTCTCCAGCTGGAAAATGCCGAGCGCATTACCGCTTCGAAGCAGCTTGAAGGTCTTCAGGTCGTCCATCGGGATGGCAGAAAGATCAAGATCCTTTTCACAATCAAGAAGGATATGTTTGAGTGCTTTCTGTATGACGGTCAGAGTTTTCAAGCCGAGAAAATCGAATTTGATGAGTCCGGTTTTCTCGGTGTGTTTCATATCATACTGGGTGATCGTTTCGTCATCCTTGCCCTTGCAGGTGGGCAGGTATTCGACCATCGGTTCAGGCGAGACGACAACGCCTGCGGCGTGGGTGGAGGTGTGCCGGGCCAACCCTTCCAGTGTTCTGGAAACATTGAGAAGCTCCGCTATCCGGGGATCACGCTCGGCGGCTTCGGCGAGCTTTGGCTCCCCGCTCATGGCCTTGTCGATGGTCATTTTGAGCTGTTCAGGCACCAGCTTGGCGATGTTGTCCACTTCACCAAAAGGGATGTCCAGCGCCCTGCCGACATCACGGATCACTCCCCGTGCCTTCATGGACCCGTAGGTGATGATCTGGGCTACATGGGAGTTGCCGCCATACTTCTTCCGGACATAATCGATTACTTCTCCCCTCCGGTCCTGGCAGAAATCAATATCGAAGTCTGGCATTGATTTACGTTCAATATTGAGGAACCTCTCGAAAATCAGTCCGTACGGAATCGGATCGATATTGGTGATGCGCATGCTGTACGCTGCCAGGCTTCCTGCTCCGGAACCGCGTCCGGGGCCGACCGGAATACCGTTTTCTATCGCAAAATTGATAAAGTCAGCAACGATCAGGAAATAACCGGGAAATCCCATCTTGTTGATAACGTCGATCTCCATTTTCAAGCGCTGGCTGTACTGCTCTTCGATTTCCGGCGTCAGCGCGCCTTTCTGGCGCATCATGCTGAAGCGCTCTTGCAGCCCTTTCCAGCAGGCCTTGGTAAACATCGACTCAAGCGTCTCACCTTCCGGCAGTGGAAAACGGGGAAAGTGATAGTCTCCCAGTTCGATCTCCAGGTTGCAGCGTTCGGCAATTTCAACGGTGTTGCTTATTGCCTCAGGGCAATAGGCAAAGCTTCGTTTCATTTCATCCGGTGACTTAAAATAAAAGTCTCCGGAGGGAAATTTGAAGTGTTTCGGGTCGTTTATGGTTTTTCCGGTCTGAATGCAGAGCAGGACCTCGTGGGCGTGGGCCTCGCTTTTATTAAGGTAGTGGCAGTCATTGGTGGCCAGCAGTTTGATGCCAAGTTCCCGGCTCAATACCTGCAGGCCGTCATTAACCGTTTTCTGTTCGGGAATGGAATTTTCCTGCAGCTCGAAATAATAACGATCAGCGAATATCTGCTGCATCTCCTGTGCTTTGCTGCGGGCTTCGTCAAAACGATTATGGCTGATCAGCCAGGGAACCTCGCCGTGCAGACAGGCACTCAGGGCAATAATACCCTCGTTGTATTCCTGAAGCAGCTCCTTGTCGATGCGCGGTTTGTAGTAAAAACCTTCACTCTGGGCGAGACTGGAGAGTTTCATCAGGTTTTTATAACCCTGGTAGTTCATGGCCAGCAGGATCAGGTGGAAGGCGGGGCCTGCCTCACTGCTCTTTTTCTCTGTCCGACTGCCGGGTGCTAGATAGAATTCACAGCCGATAATGGGCTTGATACCTGCTTTTTTTGCTTTTAAATAGAATTCCAGGGCACCGTACATGGCACCATGATCGGTGACGGCAACGGCATCCATCTGGTATTCCCTGCACTTTTCCAGCAGATCAGCTACCCTGATGGCTCCGTCAAGCAGACTGTGCTGCGTGTGAACATGAAGATGGACGAATCCTGCGCTCATGGTTATTTCTCGATTCCTTTGGTGTTTTCAATATGGGCGTTGCTCATGTTCGCCCCGGTAAGATCAGCGCCGGTGAGATCAGCCAGCAATAGGTTGGCACCGCTCAAGTCGGCGTTTCTGAGATTGCAGCCCCGCATGTCCGCCCCGGGCAGATTGGCATAAGTCAAACGGGCATTGCTCAGATCCGCCCCTGCTAGGTTTGCGCGCCTGAGATTGGAGTAGCGGAGGTCAGCGCGGGAGAGGTCTGCCCCGGCAAGGTTTGCATTGACCAGTTCAATTTCTTTGAGATCTGCACCGGCCAGGTTGCAGCCCGGGCAGTTCCTGGCCAGACGCCGGACAGTGGTTGCCGCAGTGGCACCGCTCAGCTGGCCATCATTACCCGTACTCGTCTGCGGCTGGGGGGACGCTTGTTTTGCCGGTTCAGCTTCAGCCGCTGCCTTGGTGGTGCCGGAGGCGAACTCCTCGCGTAAATAGCGGCGCGGTTTTTCAGACTTAACCTGTTTCTGGATCTGCTCCGTCAGACCGGCCACGTCGCCGGGCTGCAGTGATCCGGTATAGTAGGCGGCTCCGTTGGGGGCGAAGAATGAGTAGGTGTCATTGGCCTGGGCGGGCACCAGGGAATAGCATTTGAGATCGCCATAATACCATAACGCAAATTTCAGGCAGAGCCGGTTCTCGGCAGAGATGTCCCATGAACCGGAATCACGCTGGTTATGAAAGTCATGACCCGCCAGCCTGCCGTCTGACTGGAAATAGAGCTGACCGCTGAAATCGTAGGCGGTGAGCTGCATGGTATTACCCGAGACAAGATCATAGATCTGCCGTGCCTCAAGTGCGGATTTGCCACCTTTCTCAGCGGTGTTGAGGGTACTTGGGGCGCAGCCGAAGCCCGGCAGTAAGAGAGCCACCAAGATCAGATGTGTCAGGTGTTTGTTCATGATAATGCTCCCATTACGGTAGGGGGAAATAACAGGATTTGCTCAGAATGTAGATGAAAAAATAACATGGTCTGAACAATCGTGCACAGAAAAAGCGGTGCGCTCGCGAATGAGTTTCCCCCCCGTCTTTACAGCTGAAAGACCCGGGAAAAAGGTGGGGATGAACGGGTTGAACCTGAGGTTTTGCCCAGCAAAAGGCAGAATGGGCCGATAGTCCATGCCCCGGATTGCTGAATCGAAGCCCCATCGCTGCGGTAATTTTCCCGTCCCTTGCTCTGCTTTTCTTATTGCGCGTGAGCGGAGTAACAAAAATGTCAGAACATCGCATGCCGGCTTGCTTATACGCAATCACTTGATTACAGTATTAGATGGTTGCTCCGGTGTGCGCCTGGTGGCCCCTTTAGGGGCAAGAGTCAGCCGTTAGTATAGCACCCCGGTCACGAGAGGGTGTCACCCTTTCCAGGAGTTGTGCGAATGGCCCAGCAAAACCGGCAGCGCCGGAGCAACCATTTTTACCTCAAAATAAGCCGGTACCTCGTTAAGCAAAAAAAATGCTCGAGATCAAAAAAAAATACGAGAAATGAGCCGCCGGTTGTCTTGAAAGAAGTGAGCGTGGGAGACAGCACCTTGCCGTTTCCAGCCTAAAATTGCGAGTCTAACCCAGAGCTCAGGCGAAAAGATGAGGCAAGGCCGCCTGCAGGAAAGGAACCGGTATGCATATGAATCAATTACCCGGCAGCAAGGTACTCGGACTGTTTCTCTTTCTTGGCCTGACCGTTCTGGGGTATCTGCTCGCCGGCGCCGTAAAGGATTTCCGGGAATTTGAGCGGGGCGTCACCGTCAAAGGATTGTCGGAGCGGGAAGTGTCGGCAGACATTGTAATCTGGCCGATTGTTTTTACCGTGGCCGACAATGATCTCGAAGCATTGTATGAAGCCATTGAAGCCAACACCGCAAAAATCGAGCAATTCCTGAAAGCACGAGGCATCGATGCCGGGGAAGTGTCCCATTCTCTGCCCTCGATTACCGACAAGTCGGCACAGGAGTATGGCAACTCCCCTGGCGCCCCTTTTCGTTTTACCGCAATTCAGACGGTAACGGTCTATTCACCCCAGGTCGATCTGGTTCGAAAAACCATGGCGGAAATGGCCGAACTGGGCAAGAGCGGTATCGTCTTCAAGGGCGACCAGCATCTTAATCAGACCGAATACCTGTACAATGGCCTGAACGGTTTGAAACCGGAAATGATTCAGGAAGCAACCGCAAAAGCCCGTGAGGTTGCCGAAAAATTTGCCCAGGATTCAAACAGCAGGCTCGGAAAAATCAGAGATGCCTCCCAGGGACAGTTTTCCATCACCTCCCGGGATGCAAATAATCCGCACATCAAGAAAATCCGGGTGGTCTCCACGGTAACCTACCAACTCATTGACTAGAGACAGGTGACTGAAAGCGGCACCGAGACGCAGTTAACTGACTTTATTCATTATTTAAATCGTGGTTCACAAGCGACCGGCACAAGAGAAATGTTCATATCCAACTGGTTGGCCTTTGTCTTCGCGGCAAGCATAATACTGATAATTCCGGGGCCGACCATCATTCTGGTAATCAGCCTGGCGCTCTCCCATGGACGAAGATCGGTCAGTCCCCTGGTTGCCGGGGTGGTCTGCGGCGATCTTACGGCGATGACCTTCTCCCTGGCAGGACTGGGCGCACTGCTCGCGGCTTCGGCGCATCTCTTCCTTGTCTTTAAATGGCTGGGCGCTCTTTATCTGATCTATCTCGGGGTCAGGTTGTGGCGGGCAAAAGCAGCAGTTCAGGAGCTGGCAGTCGGTGAGGTGAGGTGTTCAGCAGGTGCACTTTTCAAAAGTTCATACATCGTCACGGCTCTCAATCCGAAGAGTATCGCCTTTTTTGTGGCATTTTTTCCGCAGTTCATCAGAGCGGGCGAATCAGCAGCACCCCAGTTTTTACTTCTCGGTACAACATTTCTGCTGCTGGCAATGGTTAACGCAACACTCTACGCATTGTTTGCCGGTCAGCTGCGGGAGGCGATCAGCGATAGTACAATCCGTCGATGGCTGAATCGCTGCGGGGGCAGTGCCCTGATCGGGGCGGGCATTTTCACCGCAGGACTGCGTCACGCGGCCTGAGATTGCCTCTTTCTTTACCAGCCGCTATCCGCTGGCGAAGAACGGGGATCATTCGTCTCTTTTACCGCCTCGATACCTTCCCAAAAGGCCCGCTTGTTCAGCGTGTCCCGTGCTGCCGTCTTTTGACGACATAATACATGACCGGAACGGCCATTCGACTCACCAGAAGAGAGGCAATCTCACCGAACATCAGTGAAATAGCCAACCCCTGAAAGATCGGGTCGGCCAGGATCACCGAGGCGCCGATGACAACGGCAAGCGCGGTCAGCAGCATCGGTCGGAAACGCACCGCACCTGCCTCAACGACGGCTTCGACGAGCGGCAACCCCTCCTGGATGCGCAGCTCGATAAAGTCAACCAGGATGATCGAGTTCCTGACCACAATGCCCGCCCCGGCCATGAAGCCGATCATCGATGTGGCGGT
>JAHEMX010000057.1 GCA_024643445.1 Desulfobulbaceae bacterium
TAGATGTGCTGCAGAATGAAAGCCGGCGTGAGGTGAGGAGGATTGCCGCTGCAACCCGCAATGCCCACAAACTTGCATTATCGGAAGAAAAGGATATCCAGGAATCGATAAACCGGACCAAGAATGAAATTCTCGATCTGAACGAGAAATTCATTCAATACGCGAGCCTGGCCAGGGATGTCGAGAGCAGCCGAAGTATATACGAGGTGCTGGGGACTGGTCTCAAGCAGCAGGATATAACCGAGCAGGCGCAGAGCGTGAACATCTGGGTGGTCAGAGAGGCCGAGAGGCCCGGCGGACCCTCCAGGCCCAATACGCGCCGTAGCCTGATCATCGGTCTGGCACTTGGCCTTGCGGCAGGTATTGGGCTCGCTTTTATGATCGAGTATCTTGATAATACGGCAAAATCGGATGTCGAACTCGAACGGCGTTATGGCCTAACGGTGCTCGGTACGGTTGAAAATATAGCGAAATCCGGCGAGCAAATAGAGTCCCATGTCATTGATCAGCCATTGTCGCCGCTGGCCGAGAGTTATCGGCTCATCCGATCCGGCTTGCTGCTTTCCTCGGCCGAAAAGCCGCCCGGTGTGGTCCTGATTACCAGCATGGGAGCAAAAGAAGGGAAAACGAGTACAACCCTGAATCTCGGAAGAATTCTCGCCCAGGGTGGCAAGAGGGTGCTGATTATCGACTGTGATCTTCGTCGGCCTCGCATGCACTCACTAGCCGGCGTTACCAATGAGGTCGGTCTCAGCAGTTACCTGAGCGGTTTAAGTGATGAAGATGTGCTTTTCCCAGTTCCCGATGGGAATTTGATGCTTTTTCCATCCGGGCCGATTCCTCCAAACCCGGCAGAGTTGCTTGGTTCCCGGAGGATGGAGGAACTCCTGGAACGTTTGCGCCAGCAGTTTGATTTTGTGCTTCTTGATTCCTCCCCCATCCAGAGTGTCACCGACAGCCTGGCCCTTGGCCGCATAGTTGATGGAACAATAATCGTCGTGCGATTCGGCAAGACAACCTATGACATGCTTAACTCCGGTATGAAAAAACTCAATGATGTCCATGTCAACCTTCTCGGCATTGTCTTGAACGGTCTGAGAAGAGGTGATGCCATAGGCTATTATTACGGCTACTATAGTTATTATAAAAAAGATGACTATCACAAATGATGGCGTCGTAAAAACTTCGACCAACTGCGTCGTGGCGTTTTTTCCGGCTCTCGACATACCGCATGTATGCCTTCGTACCTGAAAAACCGCAACTCCTTGTATATCTTTGTTTTTACTTAGCCATCTATCTGAGGGTGATGGGCTTTTCACAAGTTTGTCTTGCAGGAGAAGGACATTAAGCAGTAAAGAAGGCTTGAAGGCCTCAGGCACAATACTTTTGCATGACTAATCTTTCCTTTAGAATTTTTCTTTTCATCCTCGCTTTTGCACCGCTGGCGTTTGCCTCCGTTGAACACTGGTCGCTGATGACGGTCGAAATCCTGTCATCGATAACATTTCTTTGCATGCTGGTTGGGCTCAGGAGAGATTCACTGCCATTTCTCTCGGTTCCCGGTCTGGTGCCGCTCCTGCTGATTCTCGGTTTCATGCTCATCCAACTGTTGCCGCTTCCCGTATTGTTGATCAAGCTCATCTCACCGACAAATTGGGAAGTGTATCGCCTAGTATATGAACAGGGCGGAAGCCATGGTTGGCTGCCGCTTTCGGTAAACCAAAAGGAAACGCTGCAGGAATTTCTGCGGCTAGCCTCCTATGGTGTTTTTTACTTCTTGGTCATCCAGGTTCTGAGGAGCGGTACGCGTGTCAAGCAGACGTTGAAGTTTGTTGCACTATTGGCCGGCATCATCGCTTTTCTTGCGATTCTCCAGCAATTTACGGCGGAGGAAAAAATCTTCTGGATTCGGCCTGCCCCCAGCACCAGGACAGGCGGTCCCTGGGTAAATATCAATCAATATGCCGCCTTTATCGCATCGATCAGTCCGCTCGTCCTCGGGCTTTACCTGTTCTATCGTCCACGGGCTTACGAACAGCTAAGTATCAGGGAGCAGTTTGTCTTATGGTTCTCCTCGCCAAACAGCGGGCTCTGCCTGTTGTTTGGGGTTGGTGCTATTCTGATGATCGTCTCGCTCTTTATCAGTTTATGCCGCGGTGGAATTGTCACCATAATTCTATCAATGCTGCTCTTCATGCTGCTTGTTGCTTACAAGCGGCGCAGTTTTCGGCATGTGACCCTCTGGGCGTGCCTGTGTGTTGCACTGCTTTCAGTGACCTGGTTCGGCTGGCAACCTATCTTCGAGAGGTTTGGGGCGACTTTTGATGCCTACGGATTAGTCAGCGACGGCAGGTTGATTGTCTGGTCTGATACTATTAAAATTGTGAAGGATTTTCCGCTGCTCGGGGCCGGATTTGGCTCATTCAATGATATCTACCCGTCCTATAAAACAATTCCTGTCGATAAGGTCGTCGAGCATGCCCACAATGATTACCTGGAACTGCTGACCGACGGCGGGGGTATCGCTTTCGTTCTAGCGGCCTGGTTTTGCCTGACTGTCCTGCTGCACGGTTGGAAGAAAATCAGCCAGCGGGGTGACCGTTTTGCCGTGCTGCTTGGCGTCGCCTCTTTTACCGCGGTTTGCGCCTTGCTCATGCACTCCGTTTTTGATTTCAATTTACACAATGGAGCGGTCGGCCTCTATTTTTTCTTCCTGTGCGGCCTGCTGGTGGCAACGGTCAACACCCGGTATGATACGCACCGGGCAGAATCTTCACTCGTTGTAATGCCTAAGAGCACCGGATTGATATCCGGTACTGTGGTACTGCTCCTGCTGGCTGCCACGTCTGTTGTCCAGATCGGCATCCTGAATGGTAGGAACAGTTATTCCAGCGTGAAAGACATCTATGTTAGCAGTTACCTCTTGCCTGAGATTGCCGGCACGGTTGGAGCGCATGTCAAAAAAGCTCAAACCTATGATCCACTGGAAGGGCTGTACCCCTATTATCTCGGCAACCTGAGCGCGGTCAGGCAAAACAGAGAGGCGGCCCTTGCCTATTACCTGCAGGCGGCTCGCAAACAACCGCTTGAGGGCATCTATCTGCAGCGAATCGGCATGATGCTTCATTCCGGTTCTGCAGAAGCGCGTGAGTTCATGCAGGAAGGATATCGCCGCTCGCGAAACAAACATGAAGTCGCCTACGACTGGGTCGAGTGGCTGTTGCTTAATGGCGAGCGAGACCTGGCGGTAACCGTGTTGAAAGAGCGACTTGACGCAGATCACGCGCAGGCCGCAAAGATAGTGGTGATCATGGAAGCACATGGCTTTTCGCGAAGCGAAATAACTGCTATTTTGCCTGCAGCAGTTGAACCCTGGTTGCTGTTTGGCATCTACATGGAACGGGTCGGCAGGATTGATGAGGCCAGCTATTATTTTGACAAGGCTGCAGGGTTGGCTGAAGATGAGCCTGCTCTCAAGCCGCATTTGTTTTCGACCATAATCTCCTTTTATAGCCGACATAAGCTGCCGGAAACAGCGTTGTCGCTGCTGCGCCTGGCGGTGAAGACACATCCCCAGTCAGCACACTTTCATCTGCTGCTTGGCGATCATTACTTCAATGAAGGCATCACCTACCGGGCAAAGGAGGAATATACCCGTGCAGTCATGATAGATCCGGTGAATGAGACCTACCGAAAACGGTTGGAGCGGCTTGAAGAACAACTGAATACCGGCGTTAAATGAGTACTCTCCTGACTTGTGATGCTAATCTGTCTCTTGTTTATCCCTGTTTATTCACCGATGTATCAATAGCATGACGGTCCAGAAATGAGCCGATCCGTTCAGCGGAGAGCGTGATCCCGCTCAGTATCTCTTCCCCGCATCTGAGCGCCGGTATCATCCGGATGCCATCCTGCCAGGCTTTCACCGGGTGCTTCAGCACATCGATGAGAACAACCGTATCGGGCAACGGGTTGCCCAACAGCTTTTGAAGATGTTTTTTTGCCCGGGCGCAGCGCGGACAAAAGGGTGAGTGATAAAAGGTGAGAGGCATAAATGTGTTGTGTTTTTAGGGAGTAAAACCTATAGTAATTCGCTTGTCGTACTGCTTTACTGATTGGCTGAAACGGGCTGTACGATACCTTGAAACAGGCCGCTCCTGCAAGAGCGGACTGCAATATTGTCGTTTACATTTTCTTTTGAGCTTATTAAAGAAAATGGATTGATAAACGGGAAGGTATTCCGGAACCGTTTGACAGGAGAAAGCATGGATAAAATAATCTGCGAGGTTGTCGTCCGGGGGATCTCTGAGGAGATGAGCGCCGGACCATTTCAAGGCGCAGGTGACAGAGATCTGTCCTGATTGCAGTGTTCTCATGATCTTTATGGTACAATAGGAAGATTAACAACGGGTAGGGTTACTTTTCTGCCGTTGGTAAACTTTTGTCTGGTACTTAAAAAGGTTTTTGTTTCACTGTGGGCGGGCATGCAGTACAGACACACCTCGGGGTTATGCTATAGAGCGCTGGAAGACTAATCTTAACCGTGAATCGGGGCCGGTGTGAGCCGGAGATAGAGCTACTATGTTTATCGCTAACTACATGACAGCCAACCCTCTGACGATTACTGCGGATGTTTTATTGCCGGAGGCAAGACGTTTACTCGATGAACACCATTTCCGTCATCTCCCCGTTGTCGATAAAGATAATAAACTGATCGGCGTTGTCTCTGATCGTGACCTGCGCTCGGCCAGTCCTTCTACCATTCTTGATGACCGTGAACGGGAAGAACATTTCAAGATCTATCAGAAAACCCCGGTCAGCGAGATCATGTCCACCAATTGCTCCTGCGTCGGTATCGACGCAAGTCTTGATGATGCCCTGATGGTATTCAACCGCGATAAGGTCGGTGCCTTGCCCATCGTTGCCGAGGATGACACGGTTATCGGTATTTTCTCGATGCGTGATCTGACGGCGGCCTATAAAAAGTTATTTGGCGCGGCGGAAAAGGGTTCCTCCCTCATTGCCGTTCTCGATGAAGCAAGGTCCGATACCAGTCTGAGCCGGATCGCCCTGCTGCTTGAACAGAACGCCATCAAGTGCACCCGGCTCATCAAGATTGCCAACGAGGGCAGTTTTGACCGTATCTACATGCGCGTCAATACCGAAAAGGTCGGTAGCTTCTATAAAGTCCTGCAGGACAACGGTTTTACCCTGCTCAAGCCGTAATACGGCCGGTCGTACCGTTTTTCCCTCTTTGCCGGAGATATCAGGATGAGTCTCGATGTGTTTTTCAGACCCCGGTCCGTGGCGGTAATCGGGGCATCCCGCACACCCGGCAAGGTCGGGCACGACGTCCTGGCAAATCTTGTTTCAGCCAATTTCAGCGGAAAAATCATCCCGGTGAACCCGGAAGCCGACACCATTCTCGGACTGGCCTGCTATCCCGACCTGCAGGCCTACGGCAAGGAGGTGGATCTTGGTGTTGTCGTCGTTCCACGGGAGGCCGCTTTCGAGGCGGTCAGGGAATGTGTCGAGGCAGGTGTCCAGGGGATTGTCGTCCTTTCTTCAGGTTTTCGCGAGATGGGAGAGGAAGGGCATGCCATCGAGAAAAAAATTGTCGAGCTCTGCCGCAGGCAGGCCGTCCGCCTGCTTGGTCCGAACTGTCTGGGAGTCATCAATACCGAGGCAGACCTGAACGCAACCTTCGCCGGGCGCTATCCCGAGCCCGGGACCATTTCCATCTTTTCCCAATCCGGTGCGGTGTGTGCGGCCATGCTCGATCTCTGCAGTGCGCGCCACCTCGGGGTGGCCAGGATGATCAGTATCGGCAACAAGGCCGATATTAACGAAATCGACCTGCTTTCCTGGTTCGCGACTGATGACAGGACGAAGGTGGTGATCGGCTACCTCGAAGAAATCAGTGCCGGAGACGCCTTCGTCAAGGCCGCCGAAGAAGTTGCCTCAATCAAGCCGGTGGTTATGCTGAAATCGGGGACAACTGCCGCCGGACTGAAAGCCGCCGCCGCTCACACCGGGGTTGAGGCCGGGGTCGACAGTGCCTATGGTGCCGCCTTCAATCGTTCGGGCGTGGTGCGGGCCGACACCTTTGAGGCCCTGTTCGACTATGCCGCTGCGCTGGCGTTTCAGCCGCTGCCCCGGGGCAACCGGGTGCTGATTATCACCAATGCCGGAGGGCCCGGCGTGATGGCGGCGGATGCCGTGGAAAAGGCGGGAATGCAGGTGGCCATCCTGGAGAATCGGACGATAACCCTGCTGCGGGAAAAACTGCCGCGGCAGTCTGCGGTCAATAATCCCATCGATGTTCTCGGCGATGCCGATCCCGAGCGTTATGTCGCCGCCCTGCAGGCTGCCCAGGACGACGCATCTGTCGATGCGGTCCTGATTATCATGACGCCGCAGACCATGAGCCGGCCGGCGGAGACGGCGCTGGCCATTGCCGGCGCCCAGAACGGCTCGAAACCGGTCGTTGCCTCTTTTCTGGGAGGGCAGGACATCCTGCCCGGCAGAGAGCGGCTCTGCGCCGCCGGTCTTCCTGCCTACGACAGTCCCGAACGCGCCGTCGCGGCCCTGCGGGCGATGTATCATTATTCTCTGTGGAAAAACCGGCCGCCCCGGCAGATCACCCATTTCCGGGTGAACCGGAGGCGTGTCGAGCGCATCATCACCAGGCGGCAGCGCACCGAGCGGCTGACGGTCGGCGAGGTCAAGGGCAAGGCCATCCTCAATGCCTACGGGTTCAAGATTCCTCTCGGGGCCCTGGCAATCAGCCAGGAAGAGGCGGTGGAAATCGCCGAGCGCATCGGCTACCCGGTTGCGCTGAAAATTGTCTCCCCGAATATTATCCATAAAAGCGATATGGGCGGCATCCAGCTCGACCTGAGCAGTGCCGTGGCCGTCGAGGATGCCTATGACCTGATGAGCCTGAAAATCAGGAAACGGGCGCCCCATGCCGTCATAGACGGTATTTATGTGGAAGAAATGGTCGCGCGCGGCCTTGAAGTGATCCTCGGTATGAACCGCGACCCGCAGTTCGGTCCGATGCTGATGTTTGGCCTGGGCGGTATTTTTGTCGAGGTTTTAAAGGATGTGGCCTTCCATCTCGCTCCGATCACCGAGTCCGAGGCGGTGCAGATGCTCAAGTCGACCCGTTCCTATGCGATGCTGGAAGGTAAACGGGGGCAGCAAGATGTCGATGTCAATGCCATTGCCGTCGGACTGCAGCGTATCTCTCAGCTGACCACCGACTTTCCCCAGATCACCGAACTTGAAATCAATCCGTTCATTGTCGGAGACGTCGGCACCGAACCGATTGTCGCCGATGTCCATATGACATTGGCGAAACCGTAAAAGCAGCAGGCTGTACAAGGGTTTGACATGGTAGAATACGATGCCCTGTGGCAGGAAAAATATCGCGACATGATCATGACGCCGGGCAAGGCGATGTCGCACATCAAATCCGGGAACCGGGTCTTCCTCGGCACCGGCTGCGGTGAGCCGGTCGTCCTGGTCGATGCCCTGGTAAAGAGGGCCGGAAATCTTGCCGATGTCGAAATTGTCGAGCTGCTGACCAAGGGGGACGCTCCCTACGTTGACCGGAAGTATGCCGAGACCTTCAAGGTAAATTCATTTTTTATCGGCCGTAACGTCCGCGAACTCTACCAGGAGGGTCGCGGCGATTACACTCCGATCCTGATGTTTGATATTCCGGCACTGCTCAGGTCCGGCAAGCTGCCGCTCGATGTGGCCCTCATCCAGGTTACGCCGCCGGACAAGCGGGGCAAGATGAGCCTTGGCATATCGGTTGATATCGTCAAAAGTGCGGCCGAGAATGCCTCGCTCGTTATCGCCCAGGTCAATCCGCTGATGCCCTGGACCCGAGGGGACAGCCTGATCGACGTCTATGATCTCGATATCCTGGTACCGGCCGAGACGCAGCTGATCGAGCGGATTCCCGAAGAGACGCCTGCCGTCACCCGGAAGATCGCGCAACTGGTTGCCGCCCTGGTACCCGACGGCGCCACCATCGAGTTTGGTCTGGGCAAGGTGCCGGGATACGGCCGGTTGCCGCTGGCGGTCGCCCCCTGCCTGATGGACAGGAGAAATCTTGGTATCCACACCGAGTTGATCTCCGATGAGATTATGGAGCTGATGGAAGCCGGCGTGGTGACCGGCAAGCACAAGGCGGTTGACCGCGGTAAGGTGATCGGCAGTTTCTGCATGGGAAGCAGGAAACTCTACGATTACATCAACGATAACCCGCTCTTCTCCTTCAGGCCGACCGACTATGTGAATGACGCCAATGTGATCGGCAAGCACAACAACATGATTACCATTAATATGGCGCTTGAGATAGACCTGACCGGACAGGTCAGCTCCGATTCCGAGGATGGAAATTTCTTCTCCGGTATCGGCGGGCAGGTCGATTTTAATCGCGGCGCCGCCCGCTCAAGCGGCGGTAGGCCGATTATCGTCATACCGTCCACCAGCGCCGGGGGTACCTCGCGCATCGTCTCCCGCCTCAGCCCCGGCTCCGGAGTGGTTATCTCGCGCGGAACCGTGCACTACGTCGTGACGGAATACGGCAGCGCCTACCTGCACGGCAAATCAGTGCAGGACCGGACGCTTGCGCTCATATCCATTGCCCATCCCGACCACCGGCCGCAGCTGCTCAAGGAAGCGATCGAGGCGAAATTCGTGCGCGAGGAGTTTGCCGATGTCGAGGGCAAGTTTGTCGTGGCTTCCCAGAGTTTCATGAAGACGAAATATCTGCTCAAGGACGGCACCGAGATCAATTTCCGGCCGATACACCCGACCGATGAACCCAATATCCGCGACCTTCTCTATGCCCTGTCACAGGAAACCATCTATTACCGATTCATGAGCCACCAGGAGAAATTCGGGCAGCGGCAGATCCAGAATTTTGTCTATATCGATCATCGAACCGATATTGCCATTGTCGGGACACTGCCGGAGGCGTATGGTGATGAGATCATCGTTGTCGGGCGCTACTATCTTGATGAGCGGACCAATCGTGCCGAAGTGGCCTTTGTCGTCAGGGATAAGTGGCAGAACAAGGGACTTGGCACCTTCGTCTTCAAGCACCTGGTAAATATCGCCAAAGCCAACGGGATCTCGGGTTTTACCGCCGAAGTGCTGCGCAATAACAACCGTATGCAGGCGGTATTCAACCATTCCGGGCTGAACGTTACCAGCGTAATCGAAGAAGGTGTTTATAGTTTCGTCATGGATTTCTAAATCAGTGACCTGAGCGCCTCTGCCGCATCCTCCGGGGATACGCGACATGAAGGGTGCCCAGAGGTATGGGTGTTTTATGGAAGGACCTCAACAGGAATGCAAACAGTGCGGCTCCTGCTGCAGCAGCGGCGGGCCGGCGCTGCACCGGGAGGACGAGAGGCTTGTCCGCTCCGGTGCTCTCCCCCTCGCTCAACTGATAACCATCAGGAAAGGGGAAATCGCCCATAATCCGCTTACCAATTCCCTGCAGCCGGTGAACCAGGAACTGGTAAAAATCAGCGGGGTAGGGCGCGAGTGGAACTGCTGTTTTCTTGATCCTGAAGAAAAAGGCTGCACCATCTACGAACATCGGCCCATGGCCTGCCGGGCATTGCAATGCTGGGATACGAGAGCGATTGAGGAGCTGATTGAAAAGGACACGCTGAGCCGGCTTGATCTGATCGGAGATAACAACCCGCTCCGTTCCAGCGTTGAAGAGCATGAACGGTTGTTTCCCTGTCCTGACATGAAAGCACTTTTGACGAGGGGACCCTCCGATCATGCTGCTGAGCTGGAAGATCTGGTGAACGAGGAGATTGCCTACCGGACCAGGGTGGTGCAATCCTTTGATTTGTCCCTCGGGGAGGAGCTTTTCTATTTCGGCCGCCCCTTGTTTCACCTCTGTGTTGCAGCCGGAGCCGAGGTCGTCGAGGTGGAGGAGCGGCTCATTGTCAGCTGGCCGAAAGGGCGGTTCGGAACAGTTTAGGGGACAGTATACGTAACTCGTCAGGCTTCAGGACGCTGAGCTGCCTGTCTCGGGAAATTGAGGTCATTTTTTACCGGCATTTCCCCGGTCCCACTCGCTGGAGCCGGAGAAATGCCGAGTCTTTTTTAGCAGTTCCTCTACCAGCTGATCCGTTCGAGTTCCTGTCCGCGCGTCGAGATGGTGATCTGTTCAACCGGAACAGCAACCGATGCCTGTTTCAATGCCCGTCTGACAATGGCATTCATGGCGGAACAGCAAGGCACCTCCATGATCAGGATGGTGATGCTTTTCAGGTTGCAGGTATTGATGATCTCGGTGAATTTCTGGACGTAACTGTCTCCATCGTCAAATTTCGGGCAGCCCATCATGATCGTTTTGCCGGAAAGGTATCTCTTCTGGAAATCAGGAGCCGCTGCTGCCGTGCAATCCGCCGCTATCAGGATGTCAGCGCCCTGCATGAACGGGGCATGGGGCGGAATCAGACGGATCTGGATGGGCCAGTGGGAGAGCTGTGAACCGGAAGCCATGCCGAGCGGAACCGATTTTGGCTGGTTGGCCGTCTGGCACGGGGTTGCCGGCTTGAAACTCTGAATATGGGTTGAAGCGCAGCCGCAATCCATCTGCACAGCCGCCGGGTTGGCTTTTTTTGCCTTATTTGCCAGGAATGCCTCGACCGCTTCTTCGTCAAACTCATCTGCCGCCCGTTCGATGATCTGCAGAGCCCCGGTCGGGCATGAGCCAAGGCAGGCACCGAGACCGTCACAGAGATTGTCGGCGACAAGTTTTACCTTGCCGTCGATGATCTGCAGGGAACCCTCGGCGCAATCGGGTACACAGAGTCCACAGCCGTCACACAATTCCTCATCAATCTTTATAATTTTTCTTACCTGTTTCATGATATAGTCCTCGGGGAGATAGTTAATGGCTCGTCCCATTTTCACGTCGCAAGCCGGATGGCTTTTGTTTTCATTTGACTGCTATCGTACCACAATGCGCCGTATCTCCTTTGACCTGGGTCAAGGGAATAACCTTTTTTGCAATTTTTCTCTGAAGTCGGCGATGCCGATCTGCTCGATATAGCGGCTGGTGCGCATGCCCGGCCGGGCATGTTCCCGGTAGATGGCAAGGCTTGCCCGGATGTAATCCACTATTTCATCGCTACCGAGATGTTCACCGATGCAGTCGCTGATGCGCGGACTGGCTCCCCCATTGCCGCCAAAATAGAGATTAAATCCCCGTGCGGCAGGCACCAGGCCGATATCCCTGAGACGCGGCATGGTGCAGCAACGGCGACAGCCGGCGATGCCTATCTTGACCTTTGCCGGCAGCGGCAGCTGCACGTCGAGGCTTTGTATTTTTTCGGCAATAGCCGCGGTATCGCGACGTCCATGTTTGCAGGCGCCGGAGCCGGGACAGGGAGAAACCGCAGCGATAGTGTTTTCAGGCAGCGGTTGCATGAATTGCTTGAGCGAGGCGGTCAGCCCGACCATCGCCTCGTCGTCAACCCCTGACACGGACAGCTGGCCGCCCGGTGTGAAACGTATTTTCTCAATATTGAAACGCTGTGCCGCCCGGTACAGTTTTTCCAGATCATCGGGCCTGAAAAAGGGCAGGGCAAGCGAGGAGATGGTGCGAAACGGAGTTGAACTCATGGGATACCGGTGCTGTCAATTCTTTAAGCAGTTACTGCAGCGCTCTGACAAAAAACCAGGCTGTACCGGTATCAGCGGTGCAGCCTGGTTTAATGGAAAGGTTTCCTGTTCCCCGGCTGCCGTGTTTCAGTCTGCCGGGAAATGATCATTGCAGCCGATCAGGCAAGAATGGTCTGCAGATCTTCCTGTGCGGTTGCTGCGATC
>JAHEMX010000058.1 GCA_024643445.1 Desulfobulbaceae bacterium
CATCCTCGGTCTTGACCTCAAAATCGGCTTCGCCCACCGCTTCCGAGGGCAAAAGGATATTCTGCGTTCTCTTGATGCCCGGGAGGTCGTTGGTCAGGTAGATGGCCCGCTCGTACTTATCGGAAGTGATGACACTACCCGGCTGCAGCGTATACTCCAATTGTCTCAGTATGATCCCGTCATCAACCCTGGCGCTGACATGGTCAAGCACCACCCCCTTTTCAGCGAGATGCCCTTCAATCACCGTGAATGTCACGGCATGGTCGATGATATCCTGCGGCAGGATATAGACCTTGGCGGCAAAAGCGCCCGCGCCGCGGATGGCCTGCATAAGAGCGTTTGCGGCCTCGTGGATTTCCGCAGTGGTGAGAGGATGCCCGGTAAACGGGGAAAGCACTGCGTCCAGGGATTCCGGGGAAAGGATTGTATTTCCGACGACATGAATTTTCTCGATAAGCACCTCGGCACCTTGAGTCACCGGTTCCAACGGCTGGTTCGTTTCCAGAGGCGCACCGGAAAGCTGCTCTTCATATTGTATGCTCTCGGGTTGTTCTTTGCCGGGAGCCATGATGGTGGTATCCTTGTAGTCGCGCAGGACCGAGCCGGCGTCAGCCAGAGCAAACGCTGGAGACAACGGCAGAGAACCAATCAGAAAAAGTGCATAATATGCTTTCTTCATCTCAACCTAGTTCCTCAAGACCGGTGAACGACTTCTCGGCGATGCCGAACCATTGGTACTGCAGATCGCGATATGGTTTCCACTGGCTGTAAATCTTGTTGAAATCCTGATCCTTTCTGGATTCCTCCGCATAGATGTCGAAGCTTGCCTTGTGCGCGGCCTCGACGATATCCTGTGGATAAGGATGCACCTGCACGCCGTTTGCGAGCAGTCGCCGCATCGCTTCAGGGTTCTTGTGGTCATAATCGGCCATCATGTTGACATTGGCTTCGGCGCAGGCGAGTTCCAGAACGTCCTGATAGAATTGCGGAAGCCTGTTCCATTCGTCCATATTGACATACAGGGTAATCATGGAACTGAGTTCCCAGAAGCCCGGGTAGTAATAATGAGGAGCTACCTGGTAAAACCCGAATTTCTCGTCATCGTACGGGCCAATCCACTCTGCGGCGTCAATGGCGCCCTGTTCCAGGGCCGGATAGATCTCACCGGCCTCAAGCATCCTGGCATCGACTCCCAGGCGTGTCATCATCTCGCCGCCGAAGCCGGTAATGCGCATCTTCAGCCCCTGCATGTCGGCGAGCGAATTGATCTCTTTGCGGAACCAGCCGCCCATCTGGGTGCCGGTATTGCCGCAGGGGATATTGTAAATATTGTATTTGGTGTAAAATTCTCGCATCAGTTGCAAGCCGCCGCCATAGTACATCCACGCGTTCTGCTGGCGCACATTCAGTCCGAACGGCAGAGCGCTGTCAAAGCCGAATACCTTGCTTCTATTGATATTGTACAGGGATACGGTCTGGCCACTCTCGATCTCACCCGACTGGACCGCATCCAAAACCCGCAAACCGGGGATGATTTCCCCCGCTGGATATACCCGGATATTAAATTTGCCATGGGTGACCCGATAGACCCTGGCAGCGATAAATTCCGCCCCGCCATACACCGTATCCAGATATTTGGGGAAACTGGAAGTCATGCGCCAGCGGACTACCGGCAGGGAATCCGCCCGGGCCGGTCTGGCTATGCCAGCCAAACCGGTTGCCGCCAGGACGGCACCGGCACTTTTCAGAAAAGTCCTTCGCTCCATTACAAACCTCCCTTCAATAAACACATCGTGCAATTTTGCAGGCGAACCGGCATCATGTTCACCGTTCCGTTGGTCACGTTTTGCCATGCGATATTCAGCAGTAACCTTGCTTCACTCATCATCTGACGTACAGGCGAAAAACAGCGAATAGTAAATGCACAGGAATATACCACGAACTTTTGAATGCTCAGTCGGTTCAACAAGACTGCGGTTCCTCGTCCTCGTTGAGACGCCTGGACGAATTCTGTGCCCGAATTGGCAGCCACTCCGCTGCTACATTCAGTTACCGTATACCTTTCATCAATTCTTAAAAATAATAATCTTTATCAATTAAGCAAAAAGATATTTTCCCAAACTGCTTTTTTAGATCAGGCAGCAGGACTGCTGCATGGCTATTCAGTTAGTTCCACCGTGATCAGGTCGGCTTCATTGTTCCTCAGTGTAATAGTGCAGCCACCCACCCGAAGGGCAACCGGATCATTGAGGGGTGCACGTCCCTGGATGGTAATCTTCGTGCCGGGAACAAGGCCCATTTCCCGGATGCGCAGCCCGAGCGCACCGACTGCCTTGACTGAGGAAATAACCCCTGTCTGATTTTTTTTCATCTGCCGCATGTTGATTATTGACATCGTTCTTATCTGCAGGTAGCTGCCTTGAGTTGGTGTTATGCTCTTTGGATTCTTGTTGCGACTGAACAGTATTGGTTTTCTATAACCATACCTTCAGGCACCTTTTTCTATCTTGGCCCAGGAATCACGAAGCGTGACGATGCGGTTGAAAACCGGTTTTCCCGGCAGACTCTGAGCGCTATCGACACTGAAATACCCCTGTCGTTCAAATTGCAGCCGGGTGGCCGGCTCCGCCCCTGCCAGAGATGGTTCGACCATGCAGTTTTCTTTTTTGATTCGTGAATCTCGGTTGATATGGACTTTGAAATCCACGTCCTTGTCCGCATCGGGATGCTCGACCGTGAACAGGCGGTCATAAAGATTAACGGTGCAACTCAGTGCATGGGGTGCGGAAACCCAGTGTATGGTCCCTTTCACCTTGCGTCCGTCCGGGGCGTTTCCCCCTTTAGTGTCCGGATCATAGGTACAATGAACGGCCGTTACCATCCCGGAACTTTCATCCTGGTCAAACGACACACAGGTGATGAGATACCCATAGCGCAGGCGGACCTCACGTCCCGGACCGAGCCGGAAAAATTTGCGCGGCGGCTCGGCCATAAAATCATCACGTTCGATATAGAGTTCACGGGAAAAGGGCACACTGCGAATACCTAGCTCAGGTTTCTGCGGGTGGTTCTGGGCAACGAGTTCTTCAACCAGGCCTTCGGGGTAATTATCAATGATGACCTTCAGCGGATCGAGGACGCCCATCACCCGAGGGGCTGTTTCGTTCAGGTCTTCCCGGACAGCATTTTCCAGCACACTCATATCGATCCAGCTCTCTTTTTTCCCGATACCGATCTGTTCGCAGAAACTCCGTATCGATTTCGGCGTGTAGCCCCTTCTGCGCAGGCCGGAGATGGTCAGCATGCGGGGGTCGTCCCAACCCTCGACAAATCCTTCCTCCACCAGTTGCAGGAGTTTGCGCTTGCTCATGACCGTATAGGTCATGTTCAATCGGGCAAATTCGATCTGCCGGGGGTGACACGGGGTCTCGAGTGTTTCCAGAACCCAGTCATACAGAGAACGGTTGTCCTGAAATTCCAGGGTGCAGAGGGAATGGGTGATATTCTCAAGCATGTCGGAGAGGCAATGGGTGAAGTCATACATCGGATAGATGCACCATTTGTTTCCGGTTCGGTGGTGGTCTGCCCTGAGAATACGGTATAGCACGGGATCACGCATCAGAATGACCGGCGAGGCCATATCGATTTTTGCCCGCAGCACGCGGCTGCCGTCGGGAAAATCTCCATCCCTCATGCGCCTGAACAGCGCCAGATTCTCCTCAATGGATCGGTCCCTGTTCGGGCTGTCGGTTCCTGCCTCCGTCAGGGTGCCGCGATGCCGGCGGATTTCATCAGCGGAGAGATCACAGACATAGGCCTTGTTGATTCTGATAAGCTGTTCTGCGAATTCGTAGAGACGATCGAAATAATCGGAGGCAAAATAGAGATGCTCCTGCCAGTTAAAACCAAGCCACTGCACATCCGCCTTGATCGAATCCACATATTTGGTCTCTTCTTTGCTCGGATTCGTGTCATCGAAACGCAGATGGCATCTGCCGCCGTATTCACGGGCGATGCCAAAATTCAGGCAGATTGACTTGGCGTGGCCGATGTGCAGAAAACCATTCGGTTCGGGCGGGAACCGGGTGGTCGGGGCAGGGTGTTTGCCGTCTTTCTGATCCTGGGCAATGATCTGTCGGATAAAGTCAAGTGGTTTTGCACCGCTGTCGGTTTCGAGTTCTTTCATCATGGGAGTGAGCACTAAAACGGTTATTAGGAATAAAGCTCCGGGGTTTTCCTCAGGCGCTGAACAACCCTTTCACGGCCGATCGCCAGTAAAATATCAAACATTGAGGGGCCTGCCAACTGGCCGGTGACAACGGTACGCATGCCATTGATGATAACTCCGGGCGGGAGACCATGACTCTCGGCGATTTCACGTGCCAGCCGCTCCGTTTCCTCGGCGGAAAATTCCTCGGAGGCCTCGTATCTGTCGGCGAGTTCAGGCAGCCATTGCGCGAGCTCAGGGAACTTGAGCAGGTTTTTGTTCAGCGGTTTTTGCTCGATGACATAATCATCGGCAAAATAGGCTCTGCCCATGCTGCTGAAATCATTGATGGTATGAAACCGGCTGCGGATAAGGCCGAGAGTATTGAAAAACCATTGTTGTTTATCATCACCGTAAGCCTCATCCCAGAGCGCTTCCGCCCTCAACTCGTCGGCGACCATCGGTGCCAGTTCTTCGATAGCCATCGTGCGCAGATAATGTTCGTTGATGGCGATGGCCTTCGGATCGGTGAAGAATTTCGGATCTCCTTTCTTGTAGTTGAAGATCGAGGCGGAACGGTTGATCCGCTCCAGCGTGAATGCTTCGATGAGCTCATCACGGGAAAAAATTTCCCGGTCATCTCCGGGCGACCAGCCCAGCAGTACGAGAAAATTGTTCAAGGCCCACGGAATAAAGCCATGATCGCGGTAAAATTGCACGGCGACGATTTCCCCATGGCTCCGTTTTGAAATTTTGGCCTTTTTGACATCAAGGGTCAGGGGGATATGGGCAAATTCGGGTACGGGAGCAGACAGTGCCTCGTACAGTAATAACTGTTTAATGGTGTTGGTCATATGATCCTGGCCGCGGATAATATGGGTAATCCGGTCCCGGATGTCATCGGTCACATTGCAGAGAAGATAAAGCGGCTGGCTATTCGAGCGGACAATGACAAAATCGTCTATTTCCCGATAGCTGCTCTCAATCCTGCCGAGCACCTTGTCGTCGTAACCGATTTTCCCCTCACGCTCAGGCACCTTGAAGCGGATGACCGATGGTATTCCCGCAGCTGTCTTGCTGGAAATTTCTTCGGCAGTGAGGTTCCTGCAGGTGCCGTCGTAGCCGAACTGTTTTTTTTCGGCAAGGGCAATTTCACGTTTGTTGTCGAGTTCCTCTTTCGTGCAGAAACAACGGTAGGCGTGGCCTTCAGCGAGCAGCCGTTCAGCGGCCGCACGGTGATCATCACTGAATTCGCTCTGAAAGTAAGGGCCTTCATCCCAGCTTATGCCAAGCCAGGTGAGACCATCGATGATGCCGTCGATGGACTCCCTGGTGGAACGGTCAACATCGGTATCCTCGATCCTCAGAACCAGGGTGCCGCCTGTTTTCTTGGCGTACAGCCAGTTATAGAGTGCGGTTCTGGCACCACCTATATGGAGGTATCCGGTTGGACTGGGGGGAAATCTGAGTCTGGTTTCTGGCATGATAAATCCTGTCTGGTAACGTGATGAGCTGTTCTTGTTAAGCAAATGTCTTATAGTAATAAGCATGAAATAAATAAATGTACTGCTGCCCGCCCCTCTGCAGGTAAAACTCGACGGTGTGGCCCTTTATTTTTTCAGATCGTGGCTTTATATCTTTTTACGAGCGATTCTTCAATGCATATGAATGTCATTTTGCCAATGGGTTGCTGCATTGTTTGAAATGATAGGGACGATTCCGCATCATTTTTTTTCATTTTGCCTTGTTCTCTGACCTTGAAAACAGTATATTTTCGTGCTTATTGACACTGCAGGTGATAGTGCGTGCAGCCTGTCTTTTTATCTGACGAAGAGACGTGCCTGTCCTGCCTTTTTCCACTGGTCCAGAGAAAAAGTAGCAAGAAAAATGGGTGTAAGGAGTTGCCATGAGAGTTCTGATTAGTGACAATCTGGCTCCGGTGGGAGTCGATATTCTGCGGGATGCCGGTCTGGAAGTTGATTTTAGAACCGGCATGAGCCCGGACGAAATAAAGGCGGTGATCGGGGATTATGCCGGGCTTATTATCAGGAGTGCCACCAAGGTGACTGCTGATCTGCTGGAATCGGCGGGCAGGTTGAAAGTTGTCGGCAGGGCCGGCATTGGTCTTGACAATGTGGATATTCCGGCGGCCAGCCAGAAGGGCGTGATCGTCATGAATGCCCCGGACGGAAACGCGACAACCACCGCGGAACTGGCCATTTCGATGATGATGGCCCTGACCAGAAACATTCCCCAGGCCACGGCTTCGATGAAAGCGGGCAAGTGGGAGAAAAAGAAATTCATGGGGCATGAGCTCACCGGCAAAACCTTTGGTGTCATCGGTATTGGCAGGATTGGCAGTATCGCGGCGAGCCGGGCGCAAGGCCTGAAGATGAAGACCATTGCCTATGATCCGCATATGCCCAGGGAGGTCGCCGAGAGAATAGGTGTCGAGCTGGTCAGCCTGGAGGAGCTTGCCGGGCGGGCGGACTATATTTCCGTTCATGTGCCATTGACGAAGGAGACCAGAAACCTCGTTTCAACCGAGTTCTTCACTCAGATGAAAAAGGAGGGGATGTTCATCGACTGCGCCCGTGGCGGTGTCTGTGACGAAAACGGGTTGTACGAAGCCCTGAAAAACGGAGAAATTGCCGGAGCGGCACTGGATGTCTTCAGCCAGGAGCCGACCACCCTGGAAAACTGTCCGCTGCTCGGACTCGACAATTTTATCTGTACGCCGCACCTTGGCGCCTCAACCAGTGAAGCCCAGGAAAACGTTGCGGTTGCCATTGCCGAGCAGGTGGCGGCTTACCTGATCAAAGGCACGGTACTGAATGCGGTTAACGTTCCTTCGGTAAGTGATGATGTCCTGGCCCAGGTTGGTCCGTATATCACTCTTGGCGAGATGCTCGGGAATATGCACATGCAGCTTGCCCGCGGCGGGGTCCAGGAAGTCACCCTGGAGTACGGCGGTGCGCTGGCCGAGCTGAATACCAGCTCGATAACGGTGGCCTTCCTGAAGGGCTTGTTTACGCCCATTCTCAAGGATGCCGTCAATTTTGTAAATGCGCCGATCATTGCCCGTGACCGCGGCATCAAAGTCGTTGAGTCCCGCACCGATGTCACCCATGATTTTATCAGCACCTTGTCCATCAAAGTGAAAACGGATGCGGGTGAGAATATCCTTGTCGGTACCGTGTTCGGCAAGAAAGAGCCGCGCCTCGTCCGATTGAATGACTTCAGGCTGGAAGCGCTTCCGGCTGGTCCGATGCTGCTGGTTTTCAACAATGACGTGCCGGGAGTGATCGGCGCTCTTGGTACCGAGCTTGGCCGGTTTAATGTCAATATCTCGCGTATGACCGTTGGCAGGGAAGTGGTGAGCAGTCAGAACATCATTTTCCTCGGCACGGATCAGCTGATCTCCAAGGAACTGCTGGAAAAGGTCCGCTCACTCGAGAACATCAATGATGCCCTGGTCTTTGATCTGTGATTCTTTCAGGAAATGACTGAGAATGCATAATAACTGAGGAAACGATTGGTTATGGTAGAAAAAAATCAGAAGAATGATCTCTGCGGAGAAGGAAAGGTACCGGATAAGCAAGGGCGCTGCGTTATGCCTGAGGTTACCTTTTCGACCTTCGTCATGTCTCTGAACACATCGGTGCTGTACCATCTTGGCGAGATTGCCGATCCTGAAACGGGCGGCAAGATACTCAATATTGATCTTGCCAGGCATGCCATCGATACACTGGTTGTTCTGGAACAAAAGACCAAGGGCAATCTGACCGAAGAGGAAGCCGAGCTCCTGAAGAACATCCTCTACGATGTGAAAATGCGTTTTGTCAAGACGGTCAAGAGATAAGAACCCCTTCCGATCCCCCAGCGGGGTGTTATAGTTTGCCGCTGCTGGGCGCAGTAGCGCGCGCTAGGATACTATCATGATCTCCTTGCGAGCACCGGCAAAAGTAAATTTGTATCTGCACGTACTCGGTGACAGAAGTGATGGTTATCATGAAGTGTTCACCAGGATGCAGAAAATCGATCTCTGCGATGTCATCACCCTGGAGCAGACCGGGGAGCCGGGAATGCGCTTTGACTGTGATGATCCCGCTCTGTCAGGCGATGATAACCTGGTTCTCAGGGCCGCGCGGTTGTTCTTTTCGACTGCAAACCTGACTGGCCGGCAGGGACTTGCTATCAGACTGGAAAAAAAGATTCCTGTTGCCGCAGGCCTTGGCGGCGGCAGCAGCGATGCCGGTACGCTCCTGCAGGGACTGAACCGGCTTCACAACCATCCGCTCTCTGTCGCTGAACTGGTCCGACTGGCCGCACAGATCGGCAGCGATGTGCCATTCTTTGCTGTGTCCGGAGCAGCGGCGCTTGCCACCGGCCGGGGAGAGTGCCTGGCTGAGGTCGCCAGTCTCGATGCTTACTGGTACCTGCTGATTAATCCCGGCGTGGCGGTGTCTACCAAATGGGTATTCGATAATTATGCATTGACATCAGGGAAGAAAAAATCTAAATTGTTTGGTTCTCAAAAAAAAGACCGGACCACATTTTCACCGGAAGATATGCATAATGACCTCGAGTCCATCACCATGAAGCGTTATCCTGAAGTGGCTGAGATTAAAGACTCGCTGCTTCGGGCGGGTGCCGAGGCTGCTTTAATGTCCGGGAGCGGCCCGACCGTTTACGGGCTCTTTTTGAGAAAGAAAACCGATAGTACCGCACTTTATAAACTGGCAGAGCAATTATCTGCGGTGTATGACGGAAGGGTCTGGTTGACTCGTGCCTATACTGGGGTGTAGCCAAGTGGCTAAGGCACCGGGTTTTGATCCCGGCATTCGTAGGTTCGAGTCCTACCGCCCCAGCCAGTTTTTATATGGTTTTACCTACGTGAACGATATCAAAAGGCAGAGATTATGGGTAATGTAATGAAAGTTTTCTCGGGTAACGCGAATTACCCGATGGCGGAGGAAATAGCCGAACATCTCGAAATTACCGTCTCTGATGCAGATGTCCGGACCTTCAGCGACGGTGAGATTTTCGTTGAGATAAAAGAAAACGTCAGAGGTACAGACTCCTATATCATCCAGCCGACCTGTACCCCGGTAAATGACCACCTGATGGAACTGGTTATCATGGCCGATGCCCTGAGGCGCGCTTCAGCACGGCGTATTACCGCAGTGCTGCCCTATTACGGATATGCCCGTCAGGATCGAAAGGTAGCGCCGCGCGTACCGATTACGGCCAAGGTCGTGGCAGAGATGCTGATGGCCGTGGGCGTGAGAAGAGTGCTCTGCATGGATCTTCATGCCGGCCAGATCCAGGGGTTTTTCAATATCCCCGTCGATCATTTATATGCTGCACCGATATTGATTAAGCACATCGTGGAGAATTTCCAGGATGTGATAATGGTCTCTCCTGATGCGGGCGGCGTTGAACGGACCCGGGCCTTCGCCAAAAGGGTCAACTGCGGCCTGGCCATTATTGACAAGCGCCGTGATCGTCCGAATCATAGCGAGGCCATGCATGTCATCGGTGACGTCCGGGGGAAGGTCGCGATCATGATGGATGACATGGTGGATACTGCCGGAACGCTGTGTAATGGGGCGAATACCTTGTTGGATAACGGGGCGAAAGAGGTCCATGCCTGCTGTTCGCATCCGGTACTCTCTGGTCCTGCCGTTGATCGGCTGATGGCCTCGGAGATTAAATCTCTGGTGGTAACGAATTCTATACCGTTGCGGGAAAACGCGCTGAATTGTAAAAAAATAAAGGTATTGTCCGTTTCCGCATTGCTGGCAGAAGCAATTTTTCGTATTCACAATGAGGACTCGGTCAGTTCGTTGTTTGTGTAATTGTGGTAGCAGTAAACACTGCTCTTTTAAGAAATACGCGCCTGAATCATTAAGACGGGGCAAGAATGCTTCGGTCGTCAGGCGAAGGAGGATGATATGATAACCAAAGAAATTCCCTCAGCCGTAAGGGACTGCTTCGGCAAGGGAGCCATGAGAAGGCTGCGTGCGGCCGGTAAAACGCCAGGTGTTCTCTATGGTGCCGGAGCCCAGGCTTTGGCACTTGAGTTTGAGACGAAGGTGCTGTTCAGTGAACTCATCGACCTTCAGCGCCGCAATGCCGTTATCACGCTGAAAATAGACAACGGAACTGAAAAGCGCGCCGTGGTCAAAGAAATCCAGACGGACCCGCTCAGAGACAGTCTTTACCATGCTGATTTCCTCGAGATCGATGTCGATAAGCCTGCCAAGTTCACGGTGCCCGTCAGCTATAAGGGAAAAGCCAAAGGAGAGGACCTGGGCGGACTTAAATCGATCAGCCAAAGATCCGTCGTCGTGCAGGGCAAACCGCTGTCCGTACCGGATGAACTTGAGGTCGATATCCGCAGTCTGGCAATCGGTGATAAAATTTCAGCCGGTGAGATTACCCTGCCGGAAGGCGTTACCCTGATCAGCGATGCCGGCACCCTCTGTTTCGGCATTGTAGCGCCATAGGCTCTGCTTGCTCCTTTGCATCATTCGGGATAAATTCCCGGTGTATTGTTCATCAATGAGTCCGGAAAGTCCCTGTACTTTCCGGATTTTTTGTTTTCTGGTTTTATTATGGCTGAGAAAAAATTTGCCGTTATCGGCCTGGGAAATCCGGGAAAACGCTACGAGGCCACCCGTCATAATGTCGGGTTCATGTTTCTTGATGAACTGGCCCGCAAACACGGCCAGGATTTTATAACGAGTAAATGGGAAGCTCAGGTCCTGCGGCTGCCTCTCTGGGGGTGTCGGGTGCTGATGGTTAAACCGGAAACCTTCATGAACCGGAGCGGACGTGCCGTTGCTGCAGCAACCCGTTATTATGATATTCCCGTTGAGCGCATTCTCGTTATCCATGATGATATCGATATGCATTTAGGCAGGATCAAACTGGTCCAGGCAGGGGGGACCGGCGGGCATAACGGTATCAGATCAATCATGCAATCCCTCGGGAGTGCTGAATTTTTCCGGCTCAAAATAGGCATCGGCAGACCCGGTGCAGGCGAGGTCCATCCCGATATGCCGGTCGATGCATTTGTTCTCTCGGATTTTTCACCTGCCGAACGTGCTGTCATGCAGAACCGTTTCAGCCCTATTGAAGAAGGTCTCGCCATGCTGGCAGAAGGCGATGTGGCCGGAGCGAAGAACGTCTTGAACGGTATCAAGTAGCCTGCGGTATTCTGGTGGTCGTGAGGAACGAGTGACTCGTCATTGCTGTGGTGATTCCGGTTGCTTATTTGCCATTCCTGCCTGATGCTCCTTTGCCCGGTGCCTGTATTCCCGAAAAAGCGGGCTTTTTTGCATGAATCGTGTTAATATGCTGCTCGTTTGAGGTACTTCTCCGATTACCGAATTCAGAATTGGTCTTTCCTCTTCTGCGCGGTCTTGAACAGTTTTTTTGGCAGGGCACATCAATGCGAACCGTTTTCGCACAATTTTTTGTTTCTAAAAACTATCTTACATTTACCCAGGGAAATTATGGTGTTTGCTGAAGGCGACATGGCAGTATATCCGGCACATGGTGTCGGTGTGATCAAGTCTATTGAAACTCAGGAAATTGCTGGTATCGATCAGACATTTTATGTTCTT
>JAHEMX010000059.1 GCA_024643445.1 Desulfobulbaceae bacterium
TTCAGCCTGAGCCAGACGGGTAAAGAGTGTCGCCAGTTCCTCCAGGCCAACCCGTTGTAATTCATACCGCTGACAGCGGGAGAGAATGGTGATCGGTATTTTGTGCAACTCGGTGGTGGCAAAGATGAAATAGACATGCTCGGGGGGTTCTTCGAGGGTCTTCAACAGGGCATTGAAGGCCTCGGTGGTAAGCATGTGCACCTCGTCGATGATAATTATCTTGTAGCGCGAGGAGGTCGGCAGGTACTTGATCTTATCTTTTAGTTCACGTACTTCCTGGATACCACGGTTCGAGGCGCCGTCGATTTCATGCAGGTCGAAGGAGGAACCGGACATGATCTGGGAACAGGAAAGGCAGTTGTTGCAGGGGACGGGTGTCGGTCCTGTTTCGCAATTGAGTGCCTTGGCCATGAGCCTGGCAAGGGTCGTCTTGCCGACGCCGCGTACACCGGAGAACAGAATGGCGTGCGCCACACGTTGACGCTTAATGCTGTTTTGCAGCGTCTTGACAACAGGCTTCTGGCCGACCACTTCCTCGAATGTCTGTGGCCGGTATTTGCGGGCAAGCACCAGGTAGGACATCGGATACCCGATTTTTGAAAGGAATAGATTGTTCTGGACACCCAAAAAATGATAGCCGGGCACCCTGCATCACACAAAGTGGCTCACTACCGTTGCTTCCTCCCGGACCTGGCGGGGTTCGTGATTCTTTGTTGCGCAGGACCCGGCTATCAAACCGAAATCGCTATGCTTCCGAGACCGTATCGAAAAAACTCCGCGGGGAGTGATCCTGATCGTCTCCGGAAAGTTCAGGCCGGTCTTATACCCTCTTTTATCATCATCGTCAAGCAATTCCGACGGTATCGTCAGCGCCTCAGTCTCATAGCAAATATAAGGGATGCAGGTTCAGAGGTCAATGAAAAGGGTGTGTTTTGTGCTGCTCTTTGACAGCCTTCGTGCGCCGGGCCGAAAAGAGAAAAAGCCCCTCACGCGCTGCTGCGTGAGGGGCTTTTGTACCGGTTGTCTTGAGTTTCCTCGGCCGGAGCCGGAAAACGGCGGGGCCCTGCTTGCCGTACGATTTTTTTTGGGTCCCTGCTGCGCTGTCCTGATGCTATATCAGCCAAGAAGGCGGGGCAGGGTAAGCGATATTGCCGGAATAAAGGTGACGAAGCCCAGGGCCACCAGTATGCCGATGTAAAAAGGCCAGATTGTTTTTATCGCATCTTCCAGTTTCACGTTGCCCACCGCACAGCCGACAAACAGGCAGGTGCCCACCGGAGGAGTGCAGAGGCCGAGACCAAGATTAATCAGCAGGATCATGCCGAACTGATAGGGATCTATGCCGATTGAAATGGCGACCGGCAGAAAGATCGGCGTACAGATAAGAATGAGTGCGGCCATGTCCATGATCATGCCGAGCAGCAGCAACACGAGGTTTATCATCAAAATAATAATGACCGGATTGTCCGAAATGGCTGTGAGCATCCCGGCCGTTTTCTCCGGTACCTGGTAAAAAGTCAGCAGGTAGGCGAATGCGCCCGAACAGGCGATCAGGATCATCACCATGGACGTGGTCCTGACTGAGTTTTTTACCGCAAGTTTGAATTTTTCCCAGGTCAGGGCTCGATAGACAATAACGGTGACGAGAAAGGCGTAAATAGTTCCGAATGCGCCTGATTCCGTAACCGTAAAAATACCGCTGAGAACACCGCCGACGATAATAACGGCAGTCATCAGCCCGGGCAGTGCGAAAAAGAAATGCTGGACCAGGACGGTGAAGCCGGGGAAAACCTCGGAAGTATAGCCCCGTTTGACCGCAACTATATAGGATACGACAGCAAGGCAGATACACATCAGAACACCGGGTATAAACCCGGCAAGGAACAATTTGGAGATGGAAATGCCGCCGCCGGCAGCCACCGCGTAAATGATCATGTTGTGACTTGGCGGAATGATGATTCCGGCCAGGGATGAGGTGACGGTCACATTGACAGCGTAATCATCATCGTAGCCTTTCTCTTTCATAACCGGAATGAGAATGGAACCAAGCGCTGAAATATCCGCAATAGCCGAGCCTGAGATGCCGCCGAAAAGCATGGATGAGAAGACATTGACGATGCCAAGCCCGCCACGCACGGCCCCAACGGCAGAGGAGGCGAAGCGGACCAGCCGCATGGCGATGCCGCCATGAAACATCAGTTCCCCGGCAAAGATAAAAAACGGGATGGCCATCAGGGCAAATATGCTGATACCGGAGATAATTCGCTGGAAAGCGATAATCATCGGCAACCCTTCGTAAAAAAAGGCGGAAACAGCAGCTACCCCGAGAGCGAACGCCACCGGCATACCGATAATGACACAAAGAGCAAATATGCCCAATAAGATGAACAAGCCCATTAATCGAAGATCTCCTGTTTATTCAGTGCATGAGAAAATTTCATCTCGTTTCTAGATAAGATCGTCAAGGCACGTATCCCGCTACCCGGGAGTTGTCGTTTCCTGATCGGTGTCCTTAAAAAAATGGATGAGATGGCCGATGGTGAAGAGAACGATAAAGATTCCACTCAGCAGGATGGGCAGCGCACGCAGCCCCTCGCTTACATGGATAAGCGGGATCTCGGTCGTCCACCTGAATACCGTCAGCAGATAGCCGTAGACGATCATTACCAGGCCGAATGCGGCCATGATGATATGTGAGAGGAACTCGAAAATACGCTGAATCGGTTTTGGACTGATCTCCCGGAAAACCGAAACGCCGAGGTGTGTCTTTCTGTGAATACCGACTGATGCGCCCAGAAAACCAATATAAACGACCAGCAGCAGGGAAACCTGCTCTACCCAGGTGGGGGTCGAGTTGAGCACATAACGACCGAAGACCAGCCAGCCGAAGATGATGGTCAGGACGACGAGGGCAATACCGGTCGCTATGGTATTGATCGTGCTGAGAAGGTCGAGAAAACGGTCATAGCCTGATTTATCAGATAATGTTTTTTCGGTGGACATTCGCAATACCCGATAGAATTTTCTGTCACCCTGATGCGGCAAAGTGACTGAGGATCATCGCTCCCTCCTGAAAACGGGAGGCAGCGATGATCTCCGCCATTATCGAATAGATATCACGGCGTGTTCTGGATGAGCTCGACCAGTGGCTTCAAGGTCGGGTTCTGCTCCAGGTACTTGTCATACACCGGTTTCATAGCTGCCTGGAAGGCGCTTTTGTCCGGGATCTCGTTAATCTTGACGCCCGCTTTCAGCACTTTTTCCTTGCTGGCAATTTCACGCTCATTCCAGAGTTTTCTCTGAAGGACGGCGGATTCCTGGGCTGCTTCTTTCAAGATTTTCTGATCTTCTGGAGAGAGTGATTTCCATACGCCCTCATTGATACAGACGGTCTCGGGAATGATCAGGTGCTGGGAGTTTGAGTAAAAAGGAGCTACCTCGAAGTGGCCGGTAGACTCATAGGACGGATAGTTGTTTTCAGCGCCATCAACAACGCCGGTTTTCAGCGACTGGTATACCTCGGCAAAAGCCATCGGCGAAGGATTTCCGCCAAGGGCTGAAATCATGCCGGAGTAGAGATCATTGTTCATGACCCTGACTTTCATACCGACAACATCGGCAGGGGTCGTAATCGGCTTCTTTGAGTCATAGAAGGAACGTGCTCCGGCATCGTACCAGGCCAGGGCAATAAGGCCTTTTTTCGACATACCTTCGTTGATCATGTCGCCCGCTTTTCCATCAAGAACGCGCCACATATGACTGACATCTTTGAAAATGAAAGGCAGTGAAACAACATTGGCCTCGGGAACGATCGGTCCGATCGGGCCCATGTTGAAGTTGGCGATCTCCAGGGCACCAGCGCGCACCTGCTCAATGGCATCCGGCTGGCTGCCAAGCGTTCCCGCGTGGTACATCTTCAGGGTCATTCTGCCGCCTGATTTTTCTTTCAGTAATTCGGCGAATTTGTCCATTGCAACGGTGTTCGGGTAACCGGCGACATGGATATTCCAACCTCGCCATTCCTTGGCCTGGGCTGAAACGGCAAGGCCGATCATCAGAGCTGCAGCTGCGCTTGCGAGAACAATCTTTCTGAAATATTTCATTTGTGTCATCCTCTTTTCTGTGCATGCCGATGCATGCTTTTACCGTTAGGGCACCTGATTGCTCAGGCGTTAATCCCCACTTTGCTGGACATTCTTCCAAACGAAGTCTACCTGTAATGCACTTTGCTGTCTTTACGCCTCCTCTTTCTTGTTATGGATGGTGAAGAAACCCTCTTATCAGATCTGTGCCTTAATTACGTGCTATCCAGATGTAGTATGCCTGTTTTTAATTAACGTTTTTGTGCATTTTAATCACGCAAAATAAAGGCCGCCATTTATTTCAAGAATTTCTCCGGTGATAAAGGAGCCAAGTTCTGAAACAAAGTAGAGAATGGCTCCGGCGACATCATCCGGGGTGCCACCGCGCTTTAACGGCGTGCTGTTGATCGCTCCCTGGATTCCCGCGTCGGTATTAAAGGTTTTATGGAACGGGGTTTCAAGAATCAACCCCGGGGCTACGGCATTTACCGTGATGCCCTGATCCGCGACTTCCTTGCACAGCCCCCGGGTGAAGGCAATGATTGCCCCCTTTGATGCGGCGTATGCCGTTGCACCGTTGCCGCCGCCGTTTCGGGCCGCCAGTGATGACATATTCACGATCCGGCCCCAGCCGGTATTCATGTAGGGCAATACGGCGCGCGTGCAGAAAAAGGTGGAAGTCACATTAACGTTCATCGTGGTGAACCAGTGCTCATCGGTCATGTCAACGATAGGGGATCGTTTGACAAGGTGACCGGCATTGTTCATCAGGATATCGATATGGCCGCCCAGTGCGCGGGCTACCTTGTCGACGACCGTCTTGACCTGGGTACTGTCGGTGGCATCGAGCTGAAAAGCATAGGCTTTTCGACCCATCTGTTCGATGTCCTTGACCGTCTGCTCCCCCTCTTCCCTATGCGAGTAATAAGTGAGCGCAACGTCAACTCCGCAACGGGCCAGGGCCAGGGAGATGGCACGTCCAATACCGAGATTTCCCCCGGTGACGAAGGCTGTTTTTCCGGTAAGATCGAGTTTCATGATCAACTCCTATAGTGTTTTATTCTTCTGATAGTGTGCGGTTGAAGTCCTTACTATCAATTTAGGGGACAACATCACATGAACCGGTGGTTGGATACTGCTCTCCTCCAGTCGACTGATGAGCCGTTCTACAGCCAGGCGGGTAACATCACGTATGGGCTGTTGCACGGTTGTCAGGGGTGGCTCGACAACATCAGCTAGGGTGATGTTGTCGATACCGGTGATTGAGAGCTCAGCCGGGATCGTAATACCGAGATCTCGGGCACCGGCATAGACGCCAAAGGCGTGCATGTCGTTAATGGCAATAATGGCTGTGGGCCGCTCAGCCTTGCTGAGCAGGTAATGGGCTCCCTGCCTGCCGAGCTCTATGGCTGAAGTGTCACCGAAATTATCGGCAGGTCCGTCCCAGACAAGTTCCTCGTCCGGATCAATCGCGGCCTCCTGCAGGGTTACACGGAAGCCTTGCAAACGATCAGTACGGCTGACCGGATCAATTGGTCCGGAAATAAAACCGATACGCCGGTGACCGAGGGCCAGCAAATGCTTGGTGATCAGCCTGGTAGCCTGAACGTTGTCTACACCTGCGCTGTCGATGGGGTAGCGGTCATTACCCAGATGCGGCCGGTTAAACGCAATGCAGTGCATCCCTTTATCAATGAGACTTTCCAGATGAGTGGAATGTATCAGTGAGGAACCAAAGATGATACCACGAATCCCCGATCTCCAGAGTACTTCGGCATATCTCTGTTCACGTCCGGTATCACGGTCGCTGTTGCCAAGCAATACCTGGAAACCTCGTGCTAAAGCAGCTTCTTCAACAAGGCGGGCAAAAATACCAAAGAATGGATCGGCCACTGACGGAACAATCAGACCGATGAATGGTGAGTAGCCGGTTTTGAGCTGCCTGGCAGCAAGATTCGGGGTATAGCCCAGTTTGTTGATGGCCTGCTGAATCCGATCCCTGGTTTCCGGTCGCATGCGTGTGGATCGGTCGTTCAGCACGTTTGATACGCTGCTGGTCGAGACCTTTGCCAATCGCGCAACATCGGTGATGGTCTTTCTGGGCATCGGTTTCCCCATTGATGAGAAAACGTTTCTTGCTCTTCCTCGAGTATTTCCGGATGCAACGCCCTGATTATGCTCGAGCTGGCTCAGGTGAGTGCAGAAAACAGGCAAGTTGGGTCATTTGGTATAACGATACACTTACATTGTTTTTAACCGGTGTCAACAGGAAAAAATACACGTGAAGCGATCATGTTTTTTGTTAAACTCCTTAAGATGCGTGTTTATAATGGTAGGTAATGAGAACATTTGAAATTTTTTGGGTGATGACAATTAGTGATGAATACATGCAACTAGCGCGGTAAAGTGTAACGATAAACGGCAATCCCTCCCGTGTTGGATTGAATTGTCTTGAATTCCATGCTTTATTGAGCGTCGCTTTGGCTAAAAGATTGCTGCGTAAGTCATTGCCGGTAAGGCATCATTGCCTATTTTCAAGACTCGGCTAACAGAGGAACAGTATTATGATTTTAGAGAAAATACACAAAACAGGAATTATCCCGGTGGTGGTAATCGATAAGAGCGAGATGGCGCAGCCGCTTGCCGATGCACTGGTAGAGGGCGGATTGCCCTGTGCGGAAATAACCCTGCGCACGAAAGAGGGTATCGCTGCCATCGGGCTTCTCGCCAGACGATCTGATATTCTTGTCGGAGCCGGGACCGTCCTGAGTGTCGAGCAGGCGGAGGAGGCCTGTGCTGCCGGCGCCTCATTTATTGTCTCGCCCGGATTCAGTGCGAAGGTTGTACAGTGGTGTCTGGATCGGGGCGTTGCCGTATTCCCCGGGATTGCTACACCTTCAGAACTGCAATGGGCCTACGAGACAGGTTTGACAACCGTCAAATATTTTCCCGCGGAATCGCTTGGCGGGATTGAGTCACTCAAGGCTTTGGCCAGCGTCTACCGTATGATGAATTTTATGCCCACCGGCGGCATATCCACCGGAAATGTAGAGGCATATCTCTGCCACCCCCAGGTTGTTGCCTGTGGTGGGAGCTGGATGGTCAGGCCGGACTGGATTGACGGCCGCAGGTTTGATCTGGTGGTCGAGGAAACCAGGAAAGCGGCGGCAGCACGACGTCAGGTATGAGGCGTCTGCAGGCGAAGCGTGTTCTTTGACCCGACCTGGCAGGACCGGTACACTGAGGCCTGAAATTATTTGCGAGGCGGCCTTGTTTCTTTCGGTCTGCTGTACGGGGAAATATGATTCACCCGCCGGACCTTAGAATTTCTTTCCCGTTATGATCTGGCAGATGGCATCGCCCATCTCTTCCGTCGAAACCCTGCCTCCCAGGTCGGGAGTTACCGATTTTAATTCGCCAATAACGCTTTCAACCGCTTTATCGATGTCCTGTGCGGCGCGGATGGCAAAGTGGTCCCCCTTCTTCTCGCCGAGCCAGGCCAGCATCATCTGCGCCGATTTTATCATCGCATAGGGATTGGCTATATGTTTTCCGGCAATATCCGGAGCCGATCCATGAGTAGCCTGGGCCATCACATAATCCGGGCCGACGCACAGGCCCGGGGCCATCCCGAGGCCGCCGACGAGACCGGCGGCCTCGTCAGAGAGTATGTCGCCGAACATGTTGGTTGTTACCACAACATCGAAATTTTGTGGACGCATCACCAGATTCATCGCAAAGGTGTCGACCACCATCGTATCGAACGAGATATCCGGGTATTCCTGCGCCACGTCACGACAGGTATCAACAAACAGGCCGCAACCGATCTTGAATACCGTATTCTTGTGAATGGCGGTAACCTTTTTCATTTTGCCGCGCTGGCGGGCGAGGTTAAAGGCGGTGCGCGCCACAAAATCGGAATTGCGCCTGGTAATGACCCGCATTGAAAGCGCCATGTCCGGTGTCGGCATGAACTCTGCCTGACCTTTGTACATATTGCGGTCTGGCTGAAACCCCTCGTTGTTTTCACGGATAATGACCACATCGACGTTCTGGTGCAGTGCGGGCACCGTCGGGAAGGATTTGGCCGGACGTATATTGCTCATCAAATCAAATTGCCGCCGCAGGATCGGGTGCGGGTTGATGGCTTTTGCGTCATCTTTCGGATAGGCCATGTGTCCGATGGGACCAAGTATCCAGCCGTCAAGCTCTTTCAGCGTATCCAGCGTTGTCTGGGGCAGGGTCTCTCCATTTTCCAGATACGAGGGATAACCGACCGGAAGCTCAGTCAACTCGAGCTTTATGTCGGAATATTGTTCTGCGGCGGTTTTAAGTACCTTTACCGCCACTGGAACAACTTCAAGACCTATGTCGTCACCTTTCAATATTCCGATACGATAAAGCATCCGCTTCCTCTCCTTAATTATCTAGCCATTAATTGTAAATACAGGTCTTGATCCTAATCGATCGATACCGGTTTTTTCAGGTTCTGCCAGAGGGTTAATACCACTGACACGAAAGCAATCACTATCAGGACCGTGCTCAGCGATGAATTGAAAAACGCGGCAATATAGTCTCCCTGGCTGATAATGATGGCCCGGCGGATATTGACTTCCATGATAAAGCCCAGCACGAATCCTAACACCGTCGAAGTGTGAGGAATGCCGTATTTTTTCATGATATAGCCGAGAACACCGAAACCCAGGGTCACGTAGATGTCGAAAACTTCGCTGCTGTATGCGTAGGCCCCGGTGAATACCAGCGCCATGATGCAGGCAACCAGTACGGGCCGGGATATATTTGTCACCTTGATAGCAATCTTGATGGCCAGATAACCTATTATCGCCATAAAGAAGTTGGCCGCAATGAGGGAAGTGAATACACCGTAGGGAATTTCAGGATGCTGCGCGAAAAGCAGGGGCCCGGGGGTGATATTATGAATCACTAGGGCTCCGAGCATAATCGCTGTCGAGTTCGAGCCTGGTATGCCGAGCGCCAGCAGCGGCACCAGGGCGCCTCCGGTTACCGCGTTGTTTGCCGCCTCGGGCGCCGCTACTCCCTTTATGTTCCCCTGGCCGAAGGTATCGCCGTCTTTTGACCAGCGCTTCGCTTCACTGTAGGCGACAAATGCTGCGGTCGTGGCTCCGGCGCCGGGCAGTGCGCCAATGCCCAGCCCCAGCACCGAGGAGAAAAGAGAGATGGGTAGAAATTTTTTGATCTCCTTCCAGTTGGGGAACCTTGTATTCACTTTGGCATTCAAGGTGAATGAATCTTCCGCATGCATCGTTTCGGCCTGCAGAAGCAGTTCCGATACGGCAAACAGACCCATCATCACCGAAATCATCTCGAAGCCGCTGGAAAGCGAAAGCAGGCCGAAGGTAAAACGCGGCGTGCCGGTAAAGGGATCAAAGCCAATGGTCGCAATATAGATGCCGAATATTCCGGCCAGAATGCCTTTGAAAACGTTTTTTCCCCCGAGGGAACAGATCAGGGTCAGACCAAGCAACGCCAGGGCAAAGTATTCTGACGGGCCAAAGGTTATGGCAAACCGTGCCAGGGGAACAGCCACCACAATCAGCGCTATGGCGCCGAACATGCCGCCGAAAACCGAGGCGATCAGGGAGGTGCCGAGGGCCACACCCGTCCTGCCCTGCTTGTGCATTTCATAGCCGTCGATGACGGTGCAGGCCGCAGGCGTGGTTCCCGGTGTTCCAAGAAGGACGGCTGGAATGGATCCGCCATACTCGCCACCGCAATAGACACCGGCCAGCATCATCACCGCAACATGAGATTCCATGCCCCAGGTGAACGGGAGCAGCAGTGCCATGGCGACGGTGGCATTAATACCGGGAATCATGCCGCCGAAAACGCCCCACAGGACGCCGAAGGCGATGGCCAGCATGGCATTGAGATGCCAGACGGCCCCAATGCCGAGTAACAGGTTGTCCCACATAGTTCCCCCTATGAAAAATATTCAAAGAGACCGATCGGCAGATCGACCTGCAATCCATACCTGAAAACCAGGTAGAGGATTGTTGTCATGAGCAGGCTGATCTTGAGAATCTTCCTGATGTTCCTTATTTCAAGGACCCACAGGATGGAGCCGATCAACAGCGGCGTCATGACCAGATAGCCAAAAATATCCAAGAGCCCGCCGTAGGCCAAGCTGATGATGACAATGGAAATAACCGGTCTGAATTCCCGGAACCGTTCCGTGATACTTTTGACGTCTGTTTTTCCAACCGGCTCGATACTCCGGTTGACATAATAGCTGCCAGCGATATGGATGATTCCGATGACTATCATGGCCACGGCAATCCCTACCGGCAGGGCTTTGGGGCCGGCGGGGTCCAGAGAGGTTCTCACCTCGAGAAACTGTGCCTGGACGATGATGCCGATGCCAATGAGGATGGCCGCAATCCCGACAATGTAATCGTCTCTTGTAAACATTGCTGTCTCACCTGGGGCTTTGAGAAAGAAGGGCGGGAGGCGCGATGCTCCCGCCCGTATTTATCGAGGGGTGGCTGCCTTACTTGGCATCCATGAATCCTCTGATCTGGGCGTCCTGATCACTCATCACCTTGGTAAAGGCGGCGCCGGTCTTCAGAATGGGTACCAGTTTCATATTGCCGTAGAACGTTTTGAATTCGGGGTCTTCAAGCGCAAACTTGCAGGCTGCAACCAGTTTTTCTATAACGTCGTCGGGTGTGTTTTGAGGTGCCAGGATGCCTCTGAATTTTTCGATTTCAATCTTCAGTCCGGCCTCCTGAACGGTGCGGATAGTGGTCCCCGGAACCGGGTTAAACCCGATAAGTACTTTTAAATCGCCCGATTCAATCTGCGCTGCGGCCTCTCCGTATTCACCAATGGCGCCATGCACGTGTCCTCCGAGAACCGAGACGGCGGCGTCGGCACCGGACTCGAACGGCACGATGTTCAGTTTGATGCCGGTTTCTCTCATCAGCAGCATGCCGGCAACAAAACCGAGCTCACCGGGAACACCGCCGGCAAAATTATATTTTCCGGGATTCTGCTTTGCATCGGCAACCAGCTCTTCAATACTGTTCCAGGGTGCGTCTTTCTTGACGAACAGGATCATCGGATCGACGAACATCATGGCTACCGGTTTAAAACTCTTGTAGTCGACAGACATCTTGTTCAGAATGGGGGCGGTTATGATGGTTGATGACACGCCGAGGAACGTATGGCCGTCTTTGGCAGTAGATGCGGGTTTCCAGGCATTCATGCCGCCGGCTCCCGGTTTGTTTTCGACGATGACCGGCTGTCCCAATTCCTTTTCCATTGGCTTGCTCAAGGCCCTTAAAAACATATCCCCGCCAGAGCCTGCCTTGGAATGATAGATCAGGGATATCTTTTTGGTCGGCCAGTCGGCCGCCTGGACGATGGCCGCCGCGGAAAAAAGCATCGTTACTGCAACACCTAGACTGAGAAACAAACTGATTCTGGATTTACGCATAGTCCTGTCTCCTTTTCTGGTTCTTTATCCTGGTATCTTTACCAGCAATCATCCCCGTAACCTGAACGGCGGGTTGTTTATTGCAAAATACAGGCTCGTTTGTAGGTCGGGCCGATTTTTTTTGATGATTGATGATTTGATTGCTTGAATATGACTGAATATCAAGTATATACGGTAATATGGCTTTGTGCGGGTTACCAATGTGGCGCTGTCCCTGGAAGTGTCCCGGAGACTGCCGGTTATC
>JAHEMX010000060.1 GCA_024643445.1 Desulfobulbaceae bacterium
GCCGGGCAGATGCGGCCCCAGATAGGTCTGCAGTATCAGGGCAAGCCCCAGGATCATCAGGGTGTTGCCCATGGCCCGGCGGGTGATCTCAAGTGATATGACAATCAGGATCAGCCCGAATGCAATGTCCCACTGGTTGGGCAGGCCAACCCTTTTGGCGGCATAGACCGGGTATTGAACGATCCAGTAGCAGATCGTAACAATGGACAGGACAAGGATGACGCCGTCTAAAACCAATAGAAATTTATTGTCCGGTTTTCCCTTGGCGGCCGGGTAGATGAGCAGGCAGAGGACATAGGTAAATAACAGATACAGACCCGAGTTGGTTTCGGATGAGATAATACCGAACCCGGACGTATAGAAATAGAAAAGGGAAAATACGGCCGCAATGGTTGAAACAGCGTATTTTATGAAACGTGATTCTGTTCTCAGGATGAGCCTCTATAAGACGAATTAAAACTGAAAGGGCCCTGTAAGCAGGGCCCTTTCAGTATCGATCAGCGTTCAATGGTCTCGATGAATAGTAAATAACCAGGATTGGATCGGACGTTATTGATGCGTTTGCCAGTATTTTTCAGCACCCGGGTGGTACGGCACGCCAATCTGCTTCACGCCGGCCGCGTCATTGGTGATGCCCTTGAACTGGGGATGAACGCTTACCAGGTACTTCTTGCCCTCGGGGCTGAAGGCGATCTCCACGACTTTGTAAGCGACATCATCGGGCATGGATTTGGCGGCGGCCAGGTAGACGCTGAAAAAGAAACACGGAACCGGGCTGTCCTGCCCTTTATAGACGTTTGCCGGCATTTCGCCCTTGCTGAAGAACGGAGTCACCTGGACGATCTTGTCCAGATCCGCGTCACTGAAAGGAATGACGTAAATATCCTTGGAAGCGGCCAGCTCAACAATGCCGCTGGCCGGGTGTCCGCTCATGCCGAGGGCGTCGACATGTCCGTCCTGGAGGGCCCGGGCCGCATCCTTGAACGCCAGTTCGCTTTCATCCACAGTAATTCCCAAAGCGGCGAGCGACCTGCGCGAATTGTCGCTGGAGCCGGAGCCGGGCGAGCCGAGCACGACCTTCTTGCCGGCCAGGTCCTGCATGCTCCGGATGTTCTTGTCTTTGAGCGTCACGAAGTAGTGGGAACTATTATATAACTGGAAAAGAATGCGCGGTACGTCGCTGGGACGGCCTTCCAGGATCCCTTTGCCGTTTTTTGCCTCCCACAAGTGCGAGGAATAGGTCAGGGTGATATCTGCCTCCCCCATTGCCAGGCGCCGGGTGTTCTCGACGGAACCGCCGCTGGCCACAATGTCAAACCGGTACTCCGGGGGCATCTTGTCGTTCAGCAACTGGACCAGGCCGCCGGCCATGGTATACCAGGTGCCGCCCGGGTTGCTGGCTGAAAAAGAAAACCGCTGGGCTTTATCAGCGCCCTGCGCCTGCGGCGCGACGGCAAACAGAGATAACGTAATAGCAGCGATTAAAGACAAGCCTAAACACTTTTTCACAGTAGCCTCCTGTTGTTGGTGAAAGGAAAATCGTTACGGATACGAGCCCATTTGGTGCTCAAGTATGATGTCAGAAAGATAAGATTAAGTCAAGGGAAAACGCAACGATAGGCATCTTCCCTGAGAGCAGTGCTGTTTAACTAAAGAGAAAGATCGGCGACAACCTGACCGGCGGAAATCATGAAGATGCATCGATCGAACCAGTTCCCCCTGCAAATCTTCAGCCAAGGCCTGAATTCATCAGGATCAGGTTCTACCTGATAGCAGGGCTCAGGCTCAACCGGGATAATTGCGTTTGAACGCTATCGGCTCCCGTTCACGCTTTCTAATATATACATAACCTCGGCCAGGCCTATTTTATCATCACCATCAGTGTCTGCGCGAGAGCCATACTCACCGACAGGTTCACCGCCGGTTATCACTTGCAATCCGGTTATTGCATCGGTTATGTCAATGGCGCCGTCACCATTCAGATCGCCAAGCACCGGCGCATCACTGAAAAGAAAATAAACCTTGCCGGTGTAGTAATCACCGAAATATGCCGCGCCGATCAGGAAATCGTCGTTGCCATCCTGGTTGATATCTCCTGTCGCCGTTAACGAGAACCCCGCGTAATCATAGGGTGCTTCACCAAGAAACGAACCGTCCGCCGTGCTGATGCTGACGTTGTTCGCCCACCCGGAGACTTTGCCGTAGATCAGGTAGGCCCTGCCGGTATACTGACTCGTCCACGTTGCACCCACCAAAAAGTCATCATAGCCATCATTGTTCACATCACCGGCGGCGGAGACCGGACTGCCGAGATGATCTCCAGCCTGTTCTCCAACAAAGGAGGCGTCCGCCGACGACAGATCTGTATTCTTCGCCCAGCCAGTACCCTTACCCAATATCAGGTACACCTTGCCTGCCCGATGAGCGCTATAATCATTTTCATCGGCCCCGATGAGCAAATCGCCGAACCCATCGTTATTCACATCGCCTGCTGAACCGGCAGAAAAACCGGCGGAATCCCCCCAATTTTCACCATAAAAAGAGGCTGCTGCGCTGCTGGCATCGATTGTTCCTGTCCAGTTATCATTTGCTCCCAGAAAGAGATATACTTCGCCATGACCGGCTTGACCGCCTGTTGCGCTAACCAGAAAATCAGCAAATCCGTCATTGTTCACATCACCTGCCGCGTTGACCTTTCTGCCAAATCCGTCAGATGCGTTTTCTCCCGTTAAAAGTGCATCACCATCCGTCACTATAAAATCACCTGACCAGCCTGCTGCTTTGCCGAGAAACAGGTACGCTGCGCCCGCATTGGTGAGTTCGTCGTGATCTACCAGGTAGGCACCGATAATGAAATCATCAAAACCATCATTATTGATATCTCCGGCAAAGCTCAGAGAATAACCAGACCAGTCATTACTGACTTCTCCAGCAAATGTCGCGGCTGCAGCCGAGGTGATGGAAGTGTTTCTCGACCAGCCCGAAGCCTTTCCATAAATCAAGTAAGTTTTTCCCCGTGAGGAATCATATCTTGGTGCGCCGATCAGAATATCATCGAAGCCATCGTTGTTCACATCCCCGGTCATGCAGACAGCATTACCAAAATCATCTCCGGGATTTTCAGCAAGAAATGAAGCATCGGCGAAATCTTCAATCGTAGTCCCTGCTGTCAAGCCAATATTCTTACCAAGAATCAGATACACGCGTCCGCCACCAATAAGCAGGTCAGTGGCGCCGTCGCCATCGACGTCACCCGCGGAGATAGACCATCCGGTATACTGATAGTTTAGAGCACCGAGATAGGCAAGAGGCGCATCGGACAGCTGAGTGTTGAGTGCGATTGCACGTACCATGGAACCATTCAGCCAGCAAGCAAACAGCAGCACAGGCAGCAAACAGGATTTTTTCATAATAAAAGAGTGGCAGAGGTTTACTTTTCATCTTGTCCTTAAAAGCCATCCTCTGTACCCCAATATCATTTCCTGTATACCTAATAATAGCTGATCCGAAATTCGAAAACAAGTCTCTGACCGCTTTTGCCTGGATGAGGAGACTGCTCTTCAACCGCAAAACCATTCTGGATATAATGGGGGGACAGCATACTTAATTATTGAGTATACTGTCCCCCTAAACACCCAGGCTCCATGTAAATCCTTGGCCAAGGTATTAAACGGCTTTGCATGTCGTCCGCCTATCATAACGACGAAGTTCATCCCGCCCCTTCTAATTCTTCGCGAATCATTTCCCTGGCTACCGCCCAGCCGTTTTTGACGTGTGCTCTCAAAAGGCATTCCAGCAACTCGGAGTCGCGAGCCTCGATACTTATCAGAATCTGTTCATGCTCCTTGACGGCACGATCCCATCTCGGCTTTGCCCGGTTTCCTGCATAGCGAAATCTCATGAAACGCGCGCTTACGTCAAGATAGGTCTGTAATAGTATTTCGTTGTCTGCTGCTTCCAGCAGGGCGAGATGGATTTGTCGATTAACCTTGAAATAATCCAGATGATTTTCTGCACGATAGAATTCCACCATGCTGTCATGCATAGCATGAAGATGGTCTATCTGGCGCTTCGAAATTGACTCGCACAGGAGTTTTCCGGCAAAGCCCTCCAAATATGCCATCAATTTCATGGCATCATCAACATCCTTGAAGCTCAATCTGGTTACTACTGCGCCTCGATTTGGCGTTAGGGTTATGAGCCGCTCGGCGGCTAAAACCTTAAATGCTTCCCGAAGAGGTGTGCGCGATATGTTCAGTTCTTCGCATATAACCCTCTCCGGTATCCTTGATCCGGGGGCCAGTTTCCCTTCTATAATGCGATCGCGTATCCATGGTATGACCTCCTGGTGAATGGCGCTGACAGGGGACTTCCCGTGATCTGAAGAAATCATCTTTTCTGGTTTGCGAACCATATTTTCGGCGATTACCCTGATACCTGAATCGTGCCGGCTCAAGCGAATTCGGGACCACCCTTGCATCGTTTTGAATTCGGGCCGCAGCTTTAATCGTACCGCATGGTACCTCAAAACAATTATTCCCGAAACTATTTTTGTATACAATTCTAATTTATTAATCGATTTATACGCCGAAAATGGCTCTTTCAAGCTTGACACAGGAGATATTGTATGCAATAAGGAATTATCTGCTGATTGATATAACCATTTACCGAGGTGATTAAGGCCCAATGTTCCAGCCGTAATTTCATCCGACTTACGGTCTATCATCATTAAACCAGTATAGGAGGAAAATGTATGAAAAAGCTTGCCACCGCTATCTGTCTGACGGCTCTTGCCTTTGCCTGCTTCACCGCGACAGCCTTAGCCGAGCTGGAAATCGTTTTTGCCATCAGCACTCCTCAGGGGGCCATGGGTCAGGTATCAGGCCAGCGCCTCACGGATATCGTCAACGAGAAGCTGGCTGGTAAGGCAAAATTGGTCTATTACCACTCGGACCAGTTGGGACCGGACAAATCACTCATGCAGAAGCTGAAACTCAACACTATCCAGTTAACCCATATGGCATCGGTAATGCCTTCATATGTTGAAGAGGCGGCTATATTTGACATGCCGTTTCTCGTTAAAGACAGAGCGCATGTGTTACGGATTGAAAAAGAATGGCTCTGGAAAACCTTCGCTCCTGCGGCAGAGAAGCAGGGTTATAAATTAATAGCCCTGTGGGAAAATGGCTTTCGCCAGATCACCAATAATGTTCGTCCGATCACGACTCCCGCCGACCTTAAGGGAATCAAACTCCGGACCCCCCGGAGCGAGTGGCGGGTTGCCATGTTCGAGGCTTTTGGTGCCAACCCGACGCCTATGCCGTTTTCCGAGGTATTCGTTGGCCTGCAAACCGGCGTGATCGACGGACAGGAAAATCCACTGACTCATATTGCCGCCAACCAGCTCCAGGAAGTCCAGAAATATCTGTCAATTTCCAACCATGTGTACAGCCCGGTTTTTCTGATTGCCTACAAGGAGCATTGGGAAAAAATCCCGGCAGATGTTCGCAAAGTAATCGAGGATACGGCCCAGGAAATCCGCCCATGGATTTATGAAACGGTGGCGGCAGCAGACGAACGTCTGGTTGGTGAACTGGAAAGCAAGGGCATGAAGGTCAACAAGGTTGATCGTGATTCATTTGTCAAAGCCAGTGCCCCCGTCTATGACCTCTTCAACCAGAAGATTCCCGGTGGAAAAGCTATGATCGAAGAAATTCTCGGACTGGCCGACTAACTCGCGGCAGCAGATCTAACACAGGCTGCCCACCGGGGAGAACCCTGGTAGACAGCCTGTTTTACCTGAGCATCATACCATCCCGCACCATAAAGGATATTCCATGTACCTTGAGTCACTGCTTGAAAAAGCCCGCAAACATACCGTTCGAGCCTTATTGATAGGTGGCGGTGAATATGGGAAATCTTTCATTTTTCAATCGACCAGGCTGCCCGGACTCGAAGTGATCGGGGTTTGTGATCAGGATATCGAGAAGGGGGTTGATTCCCTGACTCTTTCCGGCGTGCCCAAGAGCAGCATTGTCGTGTGTGATTCAATAAAGTCGGCCAGCAAGGCCGTTGACCGCGGCAAGGTGGTGGTTGCAGCAGATGCGCTGATGCTGATGGCGCTACCTTTCGATGTCGTCATCGAGGCCACAGGTTCCCCGGAGGCCGGTGCGCGGCATGCCAGTGCAGCACTAGCCCAGGGGAAGCATGTCGTCATGGTGTCAAAGGAAGCCGATTCCGTCGTGGGACCACTTTTAAGCCGTAAAGCCAGGAAGGCTGGACTGGTATACACCCCTGTTGACGGAGATCAGCCCAGCCTGTTGATGCAGCTGGTAACCTGGGCCCGCGTTATCGGATTGAAGGTGTTGTGCGCCGGTAAATCGAGCGAGTACGATTTTGTCTATAATCCCAGAAACGAACAGGTCACGAGTCTGGACCGCCTAGCCCATGCACCGGGATTCAATGCCCTCTGGGAGTTGGGCTCCAGGAAAGCGGAACAGGCAGCCCTTGAGCGTTCACGTGCGTTGGAAGCTATTCCCCAGCACATCGTGCCTGACCTGATTGAAATGTCGATTGTGGCGAATGCTCTTGACCTGGAGGCGGATACGCCAAGATTTCATGCACCCATCTCAAAAATAGCAGAAATAGCGGATTTTCTGATACCGAGGGACATGGGTGGTCTTTTGTCTCGTCCCGGCGTGGTCGACGTGGTGAATTTATTGCGTGAGCAGCACGAGGTGAGCATGGCAGGAGGAGTTTTCATCGTCGTAGCCTGTGAAGATAAGGCCACTTGGGAGATCCTGCGTGTCAAAGGGCATGTAGTGAATCGTGAAAAAAGCGCCGCCTTGATTTATCGGCCGTCACATCTGCTCGGGGTTGAATCGGCAACAACCGTGTTCCGGGCGGCACTTGAAAACAAATCATCAGGCCCTGCCAGAATTCATCCCAAACTTGACGTAGTCGGGTGCACAACGAAAGCGTTGAGCGCCGGCACCAGGCTTCAGGCCGTTGGACACCATCATCTTATTGACGGTGTTGAGGGATTGGCGGTCCCCTCCTGTGCGGTCAGCGACACCAATCCAATCCCCTACTACCTGATATCCGGCTGTGTTCTCGCGGCGGATGTTCCGCCAGGCACATTCATCACCGGCAAGATGCTCGCAAAACCGAACGATTCACTGCTGTGGAACCTCAGGACTGAAATGGACACGGTATTCGGCTTGCAATAACTTGGCACCTCCTCTTGTTCCTCAAGTTATTTAATGATTCCAGAAGATAGTTTAGGCGTATTTTTCCTCTTTGACCTGAAACGGCCACTTCGCTACCGGTCACCTGCACGACTGGCAAAAATGTCGATAAGCATATAATTTTATTTTATTTTCCCAGCTGCAGACAAATAACGCTGTAAGAGAATAAAAACGAAAAGTAAGATGCCGATTACTATTTTTGTCCACCACGAACTCAGTGATCCCTGAAAGGTGATGAACGTCTGGATCAACCCGAGGATTAAAACACCGATCAGGGTTCCGACGACATAACCTGCGCCCCCGCTCAGCAAGGTACCGCCGATTACCACAGCTGCGATGACATCCAGCTCCAAACCAACGCAGGCCAATGGATAACCTGACGAGGTATAGAGCGAGTAAACAACCCCGGCCAGGGCGCTGAGCAGGCCGTTGAACGTATAAACGAGGATTTTCGTCCGTCCTACCGGCAGACCCATCAGGATTGCTGACTGTTCGTTGCTGCCGAGTGCGTAGGTGTTCCTGCCGAAACGCGTGTATTGCTGAAGATAGATACCCAGCAATGTTACCGCTATAAAGATAATTGCAATCGCAGGCAACCACGTCCTGAACCCCAGTGGAATGCCGAAGTCGATAATGGAATTTACTAGCGGATGTTTTATCGGCAGAGCATTCAGGCTGACAAGAAAAGCAAGGCCTCTGGCAAGAAACATTCCTACCAGAGTAACGAGAAAAGGAGGGAGTTCGAAAAAATGAATCAGCATACCCATGGCCATACCGAACAGGGCACCCAGCCCAAGACAGATGCTGAATGCCACAATTGGATGTACGTCAAAGTCATGCATCAGTTTTGCGGCCAGTACCCCGGTAAATGCAACCACGGATCCAACTGACAGGTCGATTCCGCCGGAAATAATAACAAAGGTCATACCAATGGCAATGACGCCAACAAAGGCATTGTCAATAAAGAGGTTGGTAAAAACGCGCAAAGAAAAAAAGTTTGAATACAACGCCGACCCCGCCAGGTAAATCAGCAGGAAAACCGCAATGGTCGCAAACATCGGGATATGTCTTTGATTTACACGTAGCCTCATGATATGCGTACCTTTCTTGTGCCCATGCGGCGGCGGGAGAACAGTCGTCGAAACTTTTCGGACTGGATCAGGGCAACCAGGATTATAACCACAGCCTTGAAGACGAGGGTTACTTCCGGGGCTACTCCCCTCGTAAGGATGGTAGTGGTAAGACTTTGAATGATGAGTGTGCCGATAATGGAGCCAAAAACCGTAAAGCGGCCCCCCCAGACAGTGCCTCCGATAATAACTGCGGCAATTGCGTCCAACTCGAGGAAAAGACCCGCATTATTTGCATCGGCAGCCTTTATGTCGGCGCATACAATCAAACCGGCAATACCGGCACAAAGCCCTGAAAAAATATAGACCGAAAGTGTAATCAATCGCTCCTGAATACCCATAAAACGGCTGGCTACACTATTTGCGCCTATTGCTTCAATGAACAAACCAAGCCCCGTTTTCCGGGTCAGAAAATGGGTCACTGAATAGGTAATCAATACGATAACGATAGGAAAAGGCAGTCCGACTAAAAAGCCTGAGCCAATAAATTGGAATGGTTCATGGATGAAAACAACGATCTGCCCCTGAGTGATCAATTGAGCAATCCCGCGACCGGCTACCATGAGTATCAGTGTGGCAATGATCGGCTGGATTCCGATAAAGGCAACCAACACCCCGTTCCACACACCAGCCAGGAGCGAAAAAATCAACGGAACAGCCAGCACCAGGACTATCGGCTGCACCTCGCCGTATTCGATGACCCCTTTAACGTAATCCGGTCGAATAACCGTAGCAGCGACAGCTCCGGAAATAGCCATGATCGCTCCTACCGACAGATCAACGCCACCGGTCGCAAAAACCAGTGTCATGCCTATGGCCAGAAGCATGACGGGTGCTGCTCGATTGGCAATATCGATCAATGAACCAAAAAAATGCCCGTCCTTTATTTCAATGTGAAAAAAACCCGGCGTAAATAACAGATTGAACAGGAGAATGCCGGCAAGCGCCATCATCGGCCAGAGTATGCGCTGGACATTGCTGTTTTTCAAGCTTGTTGCTTCAACCATTTTTTTGCACTTCCTTTTCAGCGATAACCCGCATAATAGTAGCGACGTCCATTTCCTCACCGGTTAATTCCGTGAGGATGTTTCTGTCTCTGAGAACAGCTATACGGTCACTGCAATTTATGACCTCCTCCAATTCAGAGCTGATAAAAAGGATGGCAAGACCATCCTCGCTGAGCCGGATTATTAATTTCTGGATTTCTGCCTTCGCACCGACATCAATACCCCTTGTCGGTTCATCGAGTATCAGAAAGCGGGGGTCAGTGGCCAGCCATCTCGCAATGATAACCTTTTGCTGATTCCCGCCACTGAGATTTTTCACCATTTGTGACGTGGATGGCGTCTTGATGCTCAGCAGTTCTATGTAGCGTTCCGCTATTTCGTTTTGCCGTTTCCACGATAAGGCCCGAAAAATCCCTAACCGCGCCTGCAAGGCAAGGACAATATTCTCTCTAATGGAAAGATCTTCAATAATTCCCTCTTCCTTGCGGTTTTCCGGGCAGAATGCGAACAGATGATCAATGGCCTTGCGCGGTGAAGATATGTTGACTTGCTCGCCATCAAGGTGAATGGTGCCGCCAGTCGCACGGTCTATGCCAAACAGCAGACGCGCCGTTTCAGATCGTCCGGAACCGAGAAGACCTGCCAACCCCAGGACCTCGCCCCTGTTAATGCTAAAGCTAAAAGCAGACATCGAGCCCTTTTTCTCTAGACCTCGAACCTCGAGCAGCCGGTCTGCCGTCGTTTTCTTTCTTCGCTCCTGGGTTGCGGCCCCCTCCTGCTCCTGAGAAAAAGCGGCAGGATCCTTCCCCAGCATGTGGGCAATCAACTCTATCCTGGGCAAACTTTCTGTTTTGAACTCTCCGATGAAAGCGCCGTTTCTGAGCACCGTGATACGGTCCGTGATCTGGTAGACCTGATCGATAAAGTGAGTAATAAAGAGGATGCCCATGTCCTCCTCTTTCAATCGCCTGATCACCTTGAACAGTTGTGCTACTTCAGCCAAATCGAGGCTTGAGGTCGGTTCGTCCAGGATGAGAACTTTGGCAGAGATCTCCAGGGCCCGGGTAATGGCAACAAGCTGCTGGACAGCAACTGAATAGAAAGATACCGGCTGAGTAACATCGATATCCAGGTCGAGCTTACGGATCGCCTGTCGGGCATTGCTGTGTATCTGCTTCCAATCAATACAACCAAAACGCTTCGGTTCGCGTCCGATATAAATATTTTCAGCTACTGATAAGGCAGGAATAAGATTGATCTCCTGGTACAAAGTGCTGATCCCGTTGGCCGCTGCCTCTTGCGGCGATGATAATGAGAAGGGGGCACCTTCGTAGGTGATTTCCCCCCCATCCCTGGGATAAAGACCGGTAAGCACCTTGATGAGTGTTGATTTGCCTGCCCCGTTCTGACCCATCAATCCATGAACTTCACCACGGCGCAGGCAAAAATCAACTTGATTAAGGGCGAGCACCCCGGGAAAGGTTTTGCTCACCCTTTTTATGTCAATCAATATATCCGCTGCATCCATCCTGACTCGCTCCAGCGGCCGAACCGCTGCCTTCTCTTAATATTTCCTTGAGGGCAGGGTTTCAGCAGCAATTTCAGATGGGAAAACGCCTTCATTCGTCACAATTCGCTTCGGCAGTTCCTTGCCGGCCATCAACGCTTCTACCGCATCGAAAAGCTGCGGTCCGAGAAGAGGGCTGCATTCTACCGTGCAATTGATTTTGCCTTCGATCATCGCCTCAAAAGCACCACGCACGGCATCAATGGACACAATGATAATGTCCTTTCCCGGCTCGAGTCCATATTCTTCGATAGCTTGAATAGCACCCAGCGCCATGTCATCGTTGTGGGCATAAAGCACATCGATATTTTTCCCTTCCGACTTCAGGAAGGCTTCCATGACTTCCTTGCCCTTGGCTCTGGTAAAATCGCCGCTCTGTGATTTAATGATCTTGAAAGCCGATCCTTTTGTCACTGCGGCAAAGCCATCCTTACGATCAATAGCAGGAGCGGAGCCAACGGTTCCCTGAAGTTCTACGACATTGACGACATCACTGCTTTTTCCTGATTTCTTCAGACGATCGTAATTTTCCATAAGCCACTGACCCGCTCTGCGTCCTTCCTCGACAAAATCAGAGCCCATGAACGTTACCCACAGCGTGTCGTCCTGGACATCAACGGCACGGTCTGAAAGAATAACCGGGATACGGGCTCTTTTGGCTTCTTTCAGGACGGGTTCCCAGCCAGTTTCGACTACCGGTGAAAACGCTATGACATCAACGCCCTGAGAAATAAAACTACGGATAGCCTTGATCTGGTTTTCCTGTTTCTGCTGCGCATCCGAAAACTTCAGCTCTATGTTCGGACGACTTTTTGCCTCGGATATGATCGAGTCCGTGTTG
>JAHEMX010000510.1 GCA_024643445.1 Desulfobulbaceae bacterium
ATGTTAAGGTTGAAGAAATCAGTGTGCTGACGAGAAAGGTCACCATTACGCTGCCCGGTGATGAGGTTCAGGCAAAGCTTGAGGAAGCCTATGCGAAACTGCAGAAAGAATCCAGGATGAGAGGGTTCAGGAAGGGTAAGGTGCCTCGCTCGGTAATTGTAAAAAGTTACAAGCCCCAGGTTGAATCTGAGGTAGCCGAAAAACTTGTGCAGGATACCTATTTTGATATCATCGAGAAACAGGACTTAGATCCTGTTGTTCACCCGGAGATCTCGGAGCCACTCTTTAATGCCGATGGCACTTTTACCTATGTTGCCCACGTCGATATCCGACCCCAGTTTGAACTTGCAGAGTACAAGGGGCTCGAAGTGGAAAAACCTGATGTGTCCGTTGAAGATGCAGCCGTTGACTTTGAACTTGCCCGTATCCAGCGGGATATGGCTGCACTTAAAACGGTGGAGGGCAGGGCCATTGCCATGGATGATGTTGTCGTGATCGACTACCAGGGCTATCACAAGGGCCATCTGATGAAGCAGGTGAAAAACGAAGATTTTTCAGTGGAAGTAGGATCCGGCCAGTTTGACCCGGCCTTTGAGGCGAAGCTTGTCGGTATGAAGTCTGGCGAGGAAGCCTCACATGAAATGGATTTTCCGGAGAAGCACCCGAACCCGCTTCTGGCCGGAAAAAAAATAGAATTCAAGGTAACCATAAAAGATGTCAAGGAGCGGGTGCTTGCTGCTACTGACGACGAGTTCGCCAAGGATGTGAATGAGAGCTTCAAAACCCTCGATGAGTTGAAAAAGGCTATTCGCGAAAGGCTGCAGAAAGATAAAGAGGCCGTGGCTGATGGCGATTTTAATGACCGTATCATGAAAAAACTGCTTGAGACACATCAGTTTGAGGTTCCTGAAAGACTGGTGCGCTTCGAGGTTGAAGAAATGATCAAGCAGACGGAACAGCGACTTGAGAAAAACGGACTGAATCTGGAAGCCGCCGGACTCAACCGGGAAGAACTTGCCAAGAATAACCGGGATGTCGCTGTGCAGCGGGTGACCGGGGACTTCATTCTCAAAAAGATTGCCGCGGTTGAAGAAATCAAGGTTAACGACGAAGATCTCGATCGGACATTCAAGCGGATCGGCGACCAGTATAGTATGCCGGTTGCAAAAGTTAAAGAATTCTTCCAGAGCCGTGATGATCTGCTGCCGCTGATGAACGAGGTCCTCAATGAGAAAATTCTCAATTTTCTCAAGGCAGAGGCAAAGCTCGTAGAACCGGCGGACGGTCAGAAGGACAAAGCCGAGGTCAAGCCAAAGGTTAAATCCAAAGCCAAGGCCAAAACCAAGGGTGAAAAAGAAGAGACCGAGGCCAAAACAGAAGAATAGGTGAAAGCTGCTGCAGAGCCGGGAAAAGAGAAAACGGCCGGTTGATTATTCCATCATCGGCGTTACCATGTATACACAGTTCAAATCGACTGCAAGGGCGGCATCTGCCTGTTGCAGTCGAATTTTTTCAGGGGAACGGAAATGAATCTAATACCTATGGTTGTCGAACAGAGTCCGCGGGGTGAGCGTGCTTACGATATCTATTCGCGACTGCTGAAAGAGAGGATTATCTTTTTGGGGTCAGGCATCAGTGATGATGTGGCCAATGTGATCATTGCCCAGTTGCTTTTCCTTGAGGCCGAGGATCCCGATAAAGACATCACGTTTTACATCAACTCTCCCGGGGGATCGGTATCGGCAGGCATGGCAATCTACGATACGATGCAGTATGTGAAATGCGATATAGCAACCCTCTGCATGGGACAGGCTGCCTCGATGGGAGCATTACTGCTTGCCTCGGGCTGCAAGGGCAAACGCTACGCACTGCCTCATTCACGGATCATGATTCACCAGCCGATGGGAGGCTTCCAGGGACAGGCCACCGACGTCGACATTCACGCCAGGGAAATTCTCAGGGTTCGCAAGGATTTAAATGTGATACTGGCTAAGCACACCGGTCACAACGAGAAAAAAATTGCGGCAGATACGGAACGTGATAATTTTATGACTGCTGAAGAGTCCAGGAAATATGGTATAATCGATAAGGTGCTGGTGAAACGAAGTGAACCCGGTGAGGCGACCTGAACATGAGTGATTTTGAGCAAAAAGAACCTGAATGCAAATGTTCATTCTGCGGTAAGAACCAGGATGAAGTTGAAAAGCTTATTGCCGGGCCGGATGTCTATATCTGTGACGAATGTATCGAATTATGCAACGAGATTGTCCTTGAAGAAGAACAGGGTGATGAAACCGCCGGACCAGACGAGTCATTTCGTGCAAATACCCTGAAACCGAAAGACATAAACAACTACCTGGAAGAGTACGTTATCGGCCAGGAACGCGCCAAGAAAATTTTATCGGTCGCCGTCCATAACCACTATAAACGAATTGATGCACCCGATGACGGTGACGATGTAGATCTGCAGAAGTCCAACATCATTCTCATCGGCCCGACCGGTTCGGGAAAGACGCTTATGGCGCAGACCTTGGCCAAGGTTCTCCAGGTTCCGTTCTGTATAGCCGATGCCACAACACTTACTGAAGCGGGTTATGTTGGAGAGGATGTCGAAAATATTCTCGTCAGCCTGCTGCAGGCTGCCGATTACGATATTGCCAAAGCCGAACGTGGCATTATTTACATCGACGAGATCGACAAGATTGCCCGAAAGTCCGACAGCCCGTCTTTGACCCGGGATGTATCCGGTGAAGGGGTACAGCAGGCGCTTTTGAAGATCATCGAGGGAACGATAGCCTCAATTCCTCCGAAGGGCGGCAGAAAGCATCCCCAGCAGGAGCTCATCAAGATAGATACTACCAATATCCTCTTTATCGTCGGAGGCGCCTTTGTCGGCCTCGACAGCGTCGTAAAACGTCGAACCGGAAGCAAATCAATCGGTCTGACAGCAGAAATATACAGTGAATCAAAGAAGAAACTGGGTGAGGTGCTTGCCTCGGTTCAGCCCGAGGATCTGCTCAAATTCGGTCTTATTCCTGAACTTGTCGGTCGTCTGCCGGTTATTGCAACCATGGAGGAGCTGGTGGAAGAGGATCTGGTCCGGATACTCAAGGAGCCGAAAAACGCCCTGACAAAGCAGTATCAG
>JAHEMX010000511.1 GCA_024643445.1 Desulfobulbaceae bacterium
AATTTATAATTGTGATAGCCTCCCGCCTGCAGAAACAACTGGAGCCACCTGGTCTTGCTGCCGTCCGCATCAAAGATCAATAGCGGCCGCTCGGCCCAGATACGGTTACCAACCGCCTGCAGCAGAGCATCCAGCACGATATTCTTTACTTCCAGTCCCTGCGGAACATAGCGGCGACGATAGATGTCCCTGATATCGACGACAAGGGCATCCGGTTTTGCGGCAAGTCTTCTGAATTGATCAATGGATGCCAGATGAATCTGGTGCTGTACGAGCGGCAGCACGCGCTCCAGCTGGGCCGGCGTCTCACCCAGCAGCCGTGTTTTTTCCGGGTAGGCATGCAGCCAGGCAAAAACACCGGCATCGTAAACAGCCACATTGGTCATCCCCTGCAATCGGGCAGTTCTGGCCGCATCAAAGGCCCGGGAGCAATCCGCATCGTTGCCGACAAAGACCAGTTGAATCTCCTGCTGCAAATTCTTCAGCTTGAAAAGCCTTTCGGCAAAGTCAGCGGCGGCAACGGGGAGATTGATCGCCGCGGTTATATGAACGACGTTGAATTCATAAAGGCTGCGAACATCAATAATCGTTTTGTCGACAATGTCCTCGTAGAGGTCGGTCGTTGAGATGGTTTTTATATGGGGATAGAAGGCCCGGTATGGCGACGACTCCGAACCGGCGGCTCTGTCTGCCAGGGCGGTATGGCACAAAAAAAAGATCGCAAGCAGGCAGACCAGGCGACGGGGAAACCGGCTGACCATCCGAAAAAGCATTACTGACCGCGCCTGCCTGAGAGCTCTGTTCATGATACCATCATCGGCTTTTTACAAGAGAAAGTACAGGCTGGGGGGCAATCCTGCCAGGCAAACCACCTCGCCTGCCCACCTGAGGCCACCTCGCATAGTGTCTGCGGATCATCCTAGCTGTTCCATGCACCTGGCGCAACACTTTTGAAACAAATGCAGTATCTTGCCTTAATACAAACTGCTGCAGAACCAGTCGCAAGTGCTCTGTCCCTGGTAAGCTCCCTGATAACCAATCCTTTGTTTGTTAGACCGTTGCGTAACAGCCATCGTCCTCTGCTCTTCAGCGTCCCTGCAAACCGCTGGATGGAGGTCATTAACTGCCAAACGAGGTGAGCTGTACATTTACTGCAAGGCGGAAACCGCATGACAGGCCCGCGTTCTATGCTCCCGGCCCGGCCCTTTTTCCTGCAGTTTCTGCGCAAAGCCGGCAAGGCCTTCAGTTTTATCTTGTTCAACACCTTATTTGTGGCAATAATCGGGACAATACTGCAACCACCCGGAAGAACAGTGGCCGCAGAATTTTACACAAGCCGTCAACTGAAAAACCTGCTACCTTCTGCATGACCTATCGGTCCAAGAGATGGAGCGGAAAATGGCAGCTTAAAACAGGCAGTGATTCCGCTTGCAGGCGGCGGAATGACGTTCGGGCAGCGGGACTGCTTCCCGGTCAGGCTTTGTTTTTTTTGAGTCCTTGTTCAATTTGACAGACAGGCGATCCGGCACATAACAGCAAGTAATATTTTATCACTTTTACGGTGCGTTACATGTTTAACTGGTTGGCCAATCGACGCCGAAAAAAGCTCAAAGAGGCTCCGTTCCCCGCCTTGTGGGAGGACATTATCCGACGAAACGTCGCACATTACTGCCTGCTTGAGGATGACGAACAATATCATCTGCGCGCCCTGATTCAGGTCTTTATCGCTGAAAAACACTGGGAAGGCGCCGGTGGCCTGGAACTCACCGATGAGATTCGCGTAACCATCTCCGCCCAGGCCTGCCTGCTTCTTCTCGGCCTGATCCACAATTACTACCGGAATGTCGAATCCATCATCGTATATCCCTCCACGGTCATCCCGCCGCAACGCAGACCGGGCTTCTTTGAAAACACCCTAGCACCGGTGCCGCCCGGGCAACCGATAATCGGGCAGGCCTTCCTGCAGGGTCCGGTCATTATTATCTGGGATGCCGCCCTTTCCGGCGGCCGCCATCCCGAGTTGGGCCACAACGTCATTTACCATGAATTCGCCCATAAAATGGACATGCTCGACGGCACTGCCGACGGCACGCCCCCCCTGCGCGACCGGGCGGAATACCGTGACTGGGTAGCGACCTGTTCACGTGAATTTCTGCGTCTCAAACAAGACACCCAGAAGGGCAGGAAATCTTTTCTCGATGCCTACGGTGCAACCAGCGAGGCTGAGTTTTTCGCCGTTGCCACCGAGCAATTCTTTGACCAGCCGGGATCGATGATCGAGCACGCCCCCGATCTCTACCGGGTTTTGAAAGAATACTACCGCCAGGATCCTTATGAACGTATCCACCGGAATAACTGAAAAGGAAAAAGAGAGACGGATTACCAATGCTTCTGCGCAGAGCCGGCTGTTTGCCCGGGGAGCAGACGGTTACCGCGGGCATGCCGCATATTCAGGTTGATGATGGGCTGGTATCCGGTTTCCTGGAATCATAAAGATCTGCGTGATACCGATCAAACAACGGCTTTTGATTGAAGAAGACAGGAGTCAGGCGGCAGCCATTTCTAATGATATCGAGAAACTGGATAACAGCTTGGTCCAAAAAAAATTTTGGCCCAATGTACATAATATGACTCCTTACCCTGGCAACGAGGTGGTAGACCATCAAGTACACGCCAAAAGTGACTGCTTTAAAATACTGATTCTCATACATTTATTATCTGCTCCAGTAATAATTATGAGATATCAAACCATTCACCTATCATGCTCCTTGACCAGCATAAGCGACAGAAAAAGCGGATCTGAACGCTGTACAAGCGTCCCGACAATCCAAAAACTATTGCCTAATGCATATAGCGCGACAGTCGCCTATCGCAATATTCTGCTTTTAGCGCGACCCAACACAAAATCATTTGTTAGGGTTGCAGAAGTACGGGCTTTTGCGATACTATAGCGTATCAGTCTGACATTTCGCTGATTTTCTGGCTTAAACAAGAAGGAATGGGAAATAAAATTGGTGACGATGCTTATTCGTCACCCAATATTTTCCCACTCAAGAAGCCATCAACAGGAGATTTCTCGCGCAAAACGCGACAGTCGCCTATTATACGTTAGGTGTTGGAAATAATATACGATCAAAAACA
>JAHEMX010000061.1 GCA_024643445.1 Desulfobulbaceae bacterium
GATCGATCAGGTCGCCGACGATAGAGTCTTCCCTTATGGTAAGTTCAGACACTTTTCCCTGCTCCAGCAGCCTTTCCAGCTCACTGTAGGGCACCGGCTGGACATACTGCTGCTCAATCAAGACATCCTGCAATATCATGATGCCGATAATGGCGATAACCGCGTAAACGAGGTTGAGTTTCTGTGATTTATCCATGCAGCTGATCTCCTCGGGTGTAAAGGTTCCTGTCTTTGAGTTATCTGCAGCAGCACACCGGAGCTTTTCTCATGCTCCCTGTGTCAAAGGGTAACTCACGTACACAAAAATGCCAGCCTCCTGGAGCACTATATTGTCAGGGAAGGCGATCGGCTATTAGTGTGGAGCAGAAACAACGTGAAATCCACAGAGCACTTGCCGTTGTCAGCAGCTTCGCTGGGGTGGAAGGTAACGACTTCCCCGGCCGGATAGATGATAATCTCGGCATTTACAGGAAGAGTATATGTAACAATTAAGTATACTGTCCCCATCTTCACCGGCAGGCTTCTTATCCGCAACGGTTGTCTTCAGCGTTATTTTATTGCATAAAGAAAGGGGAACAAGTACATACGCTGACCTTGAATAGGGAGGTTTCTGTTTCAGGGGGAATGGTTAAATGCAGGAAATTGACAGGGTTTGACTATGGAGATACTGAACGTTTTTCAAAATACCGACTGGCTGTACGGGTTTTTCGTTTTTGCCGCGCGCGTTGCCGATGTATCGCTGGGGACGCTTCGCACCATTGCCATCGTGCATGGCAGAACAGCGTTGGCCTTCGGTCTCGGCTTTTTTGAGTCGGCCATCTGGCTGGCCGTTGTTTCAACCATCGTCCAGGCGGTTGCGGAGCAGCCGGCGCTTGGCGTCATATACGCCCTGGGCTTTGCCACCGGCAACCTGGTCGGCATCAAGGTTGAAAAACGCATAGCCATGGGCCATCTCATCTTGAGAATCATCAGCCGGAAGAACTCGTACCAGATTGCGGATAAGCTTCGCAACCAGGGATATGCCGTCACCACCTTTGTCGGTGAAGGGAAATCCGGTCAGGTCATTGAGCTTTACGTGGTATGCCGGCGGCGTGAGCTGAAAAAGATACTGCAGATGACGCTTGCGCTCGATCCCGAGGCTTTTTATGTAACGGAACAGGCGGGTTCGGTAAGCAACGTGTATCGGCCGATTATGCAGCCGGTGACCGGTTGGAGAGCCGTATTCAAGAAAAAATAATTCCCCGGTACAACTTTCAAAAATAAAGGGTAGCTGGAATAATTGCCTTTTTGCATAGAGGTGCTTCTTGTGTTTCATTCATAACCTGACGGGAGTTCTGTGATGATTTCTCTGAGCGAGGCACATCAGCAGATAGGCATGCTTCAGACGCTTACGCCTGCTGCGGTCGCCCTGGAAAAGGCCCTTGGTCTCGTCTGTGCTGAAGATACCCGTGCCGTGTCGAACTGCCCGACGGTCGATTCCTCGTTGAAAGATGGTTTTGCGGTGGTGTCGGCAGATATTGTTGGGGCTTCACCGATGAGACCGGTGACCCTCTCGGTCGTCGGTGCTTTGCATGCCGGTGACGATACCGGTGGATCTGAGGTTATCCCGGGAACCGCAGTACGAATAATGACCGGCGCTCCGATCCCACCTGGGGCAACGGCTGTGCTGGCTTCGGAATTTTCTGAAGTTGACGGCGAGAAGGTTATCATCAGGGCCGATGCCCGGCCCGGGCGAAATATTCTCTTCGGCGGCAGCGATGTGCAGCAGGGCCAGGTAGTGCTGGCCAAAGATGAGGTGCTGACTCCTGCCCGTCTTGGTTTATTGTCAGCAGCCGGATTAGCTGAGATTACCTGTTACCCGTTACCGAAGATTGCCATAGCGGCAACGGGGAGCGAACTGGTGTGGCCGGGGGAACCTATACCACCCGGCAAGGTTGCCGCCAGCAACATGATCACGGCGGCAGCCGAGTTGCGACGGATAGGGGTCGCCGCATCCACCGTTTTGCTGCGCGATAATTTTGATCTGCTCCAGGAGCAGTTCGGTCGCCTGGTTCATGATGTGGACGTTCTGATAACCTGCGGCGGTGTGCTCGATGGCGATAAGGATCTCACCATGCAGGCCATGGAAGCGCTCGGCATGAAGAAGATCTTCCATCGCGTTCGCATGGGACCGGGAAAAGGCGCATGCCTGGGTAAAATAGGCGGTACGGTGGTGTTCAACCTGCCGGGCGGGCCGCCATCCAATCATGTGGCCCTGCTCCTGCTCGCCCTTCCCGGCGTGAGAAAATTGATGGGTTTTGCGGATTTTCTGCCCCCGAAGCTTAGGGTTATGATGAGTGAGACGCTGACCGGACCGAACGGCTGGACGCAATTGGTCTATGGCAAAACAAGGCAGGAGGGCGATATCCTTTTCGCTGATCCTCTGTTCACCAGGAGAAGGCTCGAAGCCATGGCCGTGGCCGATATATTGGTCGAGATACCGGAAGGTTGCAATAATGTCATGGCAGGGGACTGGGCTATGGCGTGGCTCATCAGCCCCACGTTCATGAACATTTTCTCTTAATTCAGACAAACTTCTGAAATGAAAAAATAATTGTGGTCCTTTAGGGTATATCGAAACCACGTTTCACACTGACTATATCGCTTCAATCGCAACCAGTCTTCCAGGAATTACTCAAATTGCGATTTAAATATCTCGAATTCGAGTTTCAGGCTTTCCAGATCACGGCGCAGGCTGTCTATTTGTTCTTGTTGTTCATTTGAGCGGTCATGTTCCTTGCGCCGAATTACCGTGTCAGTTGCCAGGTGAGAGGCGGCATCAGCAGACGTTTCATCCGGCTCGCCGCTTAAGAGATGGGTATAGCGGGATTCTTTGCGACCAGGCTGCCGGGGGAGTTTCTTGACCAGTTTGATATCTTCCAGGGAGATCAGTGTTTCCTGGACCTCATCGAGATCCGTAAAGGAATAGAGGCGCTCGGTACGGCTGCGAATTTCACCCAGGGTTTGCGGGCCTCTCAACAGAAGAATACAAAGAACTGCCTTTTCACCCGGCACCAGCTTGAGATTGTTTGAAAAAATCTGCTCGTATCGGGGAACCGAGCCGATATCGCTCTGCCTGATTATCTCGTTCTCCTTGAGGCCGTTTAGGGCTGAGAGTACCGTCTCTTTGCCAAAAGAAACAACGGGATTACGGCTGGATTTCTGGTTGCAGGCATTGAGCAGGGCGTTGAGGGTAAGCGGGTAATAGTCAGGTGTCGCCATCTCTTTTTCCAATAAAGAGCCGAGTACCCGCACTTCGTCGTCGGTAAGCAGCAGTTTCATATTTTTTCACCAATAGCCAGCGTGTATAACTGATTAAGCCACCTTGGATAAACGTGTTCCTGTAATCCCCACTATATCATGGTGGACCATCCTGATAGAAATAAAAGTTTGCTTGCATGAAGGATCCGGCAGCAAAAAAAACATGCTCTGCGATCTGATACGCAAGATAGTTTTAACGAGACAAGGGAATACTGCTATGGAAAAACAACCGGTATTACAATTCGTCGGCGTCCTGCACGGTGACATCACCCGCCGTGAGGATGCGCCAAAAAACTACACCGAGTCGGAACGGATCGGCAGCCTGGAAATATTTCCGGAGTATGCTGAAGCGCTTGACGGTATCGTTGCCGGACAAACCATCGTTGTCCTGTTCTGGCTGCACCAGGCGGCGCGGGATGTACTCAAGGTTCATCCGCGGGGAGACCACTCGAGGCCGCTTCGCGGTGTCTTTGCCACCCGCAGCCCTTTCAGGCCAAACCCCGTTGGGATTTCGGAACTGAAAGTTCTCGCTATGCACGGCAGCCGCCTGGAGGTGTCCGGGGTGGATATTCTCGATGGTACGCCCGTCATCGATATAAAGAAGAAGACCGATTGATTATACAAGGGCTATCCTCAGATACCAACACCTCAAAAGAAATAGTTCAGTTTGGCGATTGCCTATATCTCCAGCCACCTGCCGTGTGCCTTCAGCCATTTCCGTCTTTCGGCGTAGTCCGGCAGCATGCGTTCGACACAGCGCCAGAAGTTTCTGGAATGGTTGGCGTGCAGCAGGTGACACAACTCATGCACCACCAGGTAATCAATGACAAAAGGGGGTGCCAGTATGATTCTCCAGTTGAAATAGATCCGTCCATCGCTATGACAGCTTCCCCATCTGCTGCGGTATCCTTTTATGCCGACGGAAGAAGGAACCACCCCTATCTTTTCTGCATATCGTCCGGTTTGTTCAAGCAATCGCTTCAGGGCCTGCTGCCGGTACCAGGACTCGAGTTTTTCCTTTATGTATTGTTTACGCGCTTCATCTGCCGTTTCTTTCGGCAGCTGGACATGAAAACTCCCCCGGGCAAGGGTAATCTCACCGGCCGTCCCTTCAGCAATCTGCAGTTTAAACGTTTCGCCCAAATAGCTTAATGATTCCCCGGAGACATAGTGCTTTTCCAACTGCAGGCTCTGCATTTCCTGAAAGCGGGCGATTTTACTCCTGATCCAGGTGCTCTTTTTCTGCACCAGAGCCGCAATATTTTTGTCGGGCAGAATGGAAGGCACCAGTATTCTCACGGAACCGTCCGGTTTTACGCAGATGGCAACGGTTTTTCTTCTGCGGCTTCTTTTGATCTGGTAGGCAAAGGACATTATGGTATTCCATCGGGTTTCATTTCAGTTTTTTACCGACCATGTTTCTGCATGATGAGTGACGCTGAATCATTTTCAGCATAGCCCTATTTCAAAAATGCTCCTAGATGAAAATGTGGTTCTGACACCACATTTCTTCGGGGAAGGAAAACGCTAACCCACCTACTTCATGAACATTTTCTTTTAGTATCGTTATGTATTTGAAATAAAATGATTTGTTGGGGAAATTTCAGCGTATAGGGAAGGTGCAATTTGCAACTATGACGAGCATTGTTTCAGGGGCTGGCAATGTTCACCAGAGGCGAGTCGTTACCGCCCGCTCTCCCGCGTCGCTTTCGTGATCCACATACTACAGTATAGTCGATCACCAGGCTCCTTGACGAGCAGGCTGTCTCAACTCGTGAAATATCCGGGCTAAAAATGTTGATCGGAATCGGGCCAAGGATTAGGATGCGGCTGTATTGATGGGGAGCGGGTTCTGAACAGATGCCCATGCTTTCCAGGACAAGAGATTGATCTTCATCTTCGTGGAGGTGTTCTTTCATGCGTATAACCGACGTCCGAACCATTGCGGTTGAGGTAGCATTGCCCGAGCCGGTCTATGATGCCAACTACACCATGGCAACCAAGCCGGCCCTGCTGGTTGAAATCGAAACCGACGAGGGGCTCGTGGGGCTTGGGGAAGCGGCGCACTTCGGTGGCCCGATGGCTTCGACGGCGCAGGTTATCGAGCACGAATTGCGCAGCTACCTGATCGGAGAGGATGCCGGAAATATCGAATACCTGTGGGAAATGATGCACCGCCGTGCCTATAAGCACGCGCGCGGCGGCATTGTCATCGCGGCGATAAGCGGCATCGATATCGCGCTGTGGGACCTGCGCGGCAAAAAGGCAGATCTGCCGTTGTGGAAATTGCTGGGTGGCTACCGCAATCAGGTTCCCGCCTACGCTACCGGCGGTTTTTATGCGGAAGGCAAAGGGGTGGGGGAACTGGTCAGGGAAATGGAGGCCTATGTGGCGCACGGTTTTCGCGCAGTCAAGATGAAAGTGGGCCGTAATGCCGGGATAGAACTCTCACCGCTGCGGGTGATGGATAACCGGGGCAGGTGTGAAGTGACGCTGGCCCAGGACATCGAGCGCGTCGCCGCCGTGCGTCAGGCCATCGGCCCGGATATCAAGCTGATGGTGGATGCCAACGGTGCCTGGGATGTCGCTACGGCGGTCAAGATGGGACGGGCCATGGAACCCTATGATATTTACTGGTACGAGGAGCCGGTATGGCCCGACGATGTTGCGGGAAGCGTCGAGGTTGCCTCTAAGGTGGCTATTGCCATTGCCGGCTATGAAACCTGCAGCTACGGCATCGTTGATTTCAATACCTATATCGGTGCGCGTGCGGTTCATTTCGTGCAGCCGGACGTCGCCTGGGCCGGCGGACTCACGGAGGCGCTGAAGATCGCGCACATGGCACAGGCCGCCAATATGCCGATTGCCCCGCACATCCATGGCTCGGCGGTCGCCGTGGCGGCGGCGGTGCACCTGCTCGGGGCTGTGCGCAACGCTTCCATGGCCGAAACCGTTTTTCCGGCGCACGCATTGATGACGGATCTGGTGCGGGAACCCCTGTCGGTGAACAGCAATGGCGATATCGAGCTCTCGGATCGACCCGGTCTCGGCGTTGAACTCGCCCCGGAGGTGCTTGAGAGGGTGCGTGTCAGGGGCTGAATAGTCTGACCTGACCCGACCCATTCAGCCGGTCAATTCTTCACATGATCAGATACTTACAGCCTTAATACCAGCTGCTCAAATATGTAGGAAGAAGGTCATCCTGCGGAGGTCGCTGATCATGGTGATCTTGGCATTCTTGGCTGTATTCCGGTGCAGCATATTTCCTCTTTGATTACTGCTTTAATCCGGAATTGCATGGATTACCTGGTACAAGCGTTCGACCAGGGCCTGATTGTAACCATGAGAAGTCATGTTGGCGGTGATCCGTCCTCTGATGGGGAAACCGAGCAAATAGAGGTCTCCGATCAAATCCAATATCTTGTGGCGCACGAATTCGTCAGGATAACGGAGTTTCGTATTGATGACTTTGCCTTCGTGCATGATGATGTGGGAGTTGAGATATCCACTGCCGACCTTTCCAAGCCTCTGGGCCATTTCAATATTATCAAAGGTATTGAATGATCGGGCGGGGGCGATCGCCTCTGCGAAAGATTCTTTTTCGGGATTGAAAGTGAAAATCTGCTCACCTATCGGTGGAGGATAATCAACTCTCATCGATATTTCGAATCCCTCAAAAGGCTCGGCGTAGAGATGCTTTTCATGCCTCTCTTCTATTCCTACGCCTATCTTTTGTCGGATGACAGCAACTCTGGAGAAAGCTTGCTGTTCCTCGATCCCAGCCTGCGCTAAAAGGTCACAGAAGTCATTGGCGGAACCATCTATGTTCGGTACCTCGTCGTCGACCTTTATGAGCACGTTGGTGATGCCGTATATGGAAAAAATGGCCATCAGGTGCTCAACAGTACGTACCTGTTGCCTGCCGTTATCCAGGGTGGTGGAGTTAGCGGAAAAGTTCTTCGATGAGATAGTTTGGGGGAAATTTTCTAACGACGTGATATGTCCACGGATGGTTTGACCGTCGAGTGTTTGAAAGACGATGCCTTCGTTAATCCCAAGAGGGCTGAGGATAATACCTGTTTTCCGACCACTCAATAGCCCAACACCGTTAAGGACAACATTCTCTCTGATGGTACGTTGAGGTTCAGGAGAATCTACTACATCCACAATGCCGGGGTTTATCAGGCGGTCCGCCCTGGAAGTGTCGAGTCCTCTATCAGAAGGAAAGGTCGAATCCTGCCTTGTGGGGCGATGCTTAATGGCAGAGTTCACCTTATCAAGCAATACTTCAAGATGCAGTGGCTTTTCCATAAAATCATAGGCACCTGCCTTGATGGCAGAAACCGCTGTCTCGATGCCGGCATGTCCGCTCATCATGATGATGGGGAGTGCGGGAAATCGGTCTTGTAACCGTTTCAGAAGTTGCAGACCGTCTATGCCCGGGAGCCAGATATCAAGCAGGACGAGAGAGGGCTCCAGAATATCGAGGCTTTGCCAGAAACTCTCTGCATCCTGAAACTCTATGGTCTTATACCCCTCGTCCGTCAGGATGCTCGAGACTGTGGAGCAGATGTGGGGCTGGTCGTCAACTATACAAATAGGATTCATGTCACTTTTGTCCTATATACATTTCAAAATAGACTATTAAGGCCTGTAGGATGAGTGATTTTACGGAAGTGTGCAATAATGATGTTCATCATCGTCAGCATTTGCAACGTAATATTGCCAGTTCGCATCAGTTTACTGATGCCAATGCCGATACCTCGAACTTCCTACGGTAAGCTTGCGGAATGAGACTCCGGTCTTCAGGCTGAGATGTTTCCTGTAAGTTGGTGTATCAGGTGGATTGAGCTATTCACCAAGTGGAAACCGGAGGCTCACAGGGGACATAGTAATGATAGCTGTAGGAAAACACTCACTATTACCCGTGCAAATAGTTACTGATGTCAATCCTTATAAGCTGTGACCGATTGTAATTCCAGGGAAACCAGAAAAAAGTATTCTGCATGCAATGATGGTGTGTTTTGGTGAACACCGTTTTCCTTTAGCATTTCCTACTACGGTGCTTCTCTTTTAAGCATTTTTTTCACGATATCCAGCCGGTTTTCCATTGCGTTATCCTCCATCTCCTCGGCAATGTCGGCAAGAAAGTCTGGTATTTCGATCTTTTGTGGGCATTTCTCTAAACATTCTCCACATGCTACACATTGTGAGGCGTATCCTGTCTCGCCGTCAGTCAACTCACCACTCAGTCGCATGGCGTACATGAACTTTCCTTCTTCTTTGTTACCGAAGAGGTGCATTTTATTATAAACTTCAAATGCTGCAGGAATCATCACTCCCTCTGGACAAGGCAGGCAGTATCCACAGCCGGTGCATCCAACCTTCATAAGTTCTCTGTATTTTTGAGCGACCTCTTCTACCAAATCACATTCAGTCTTGGTGAGCGAGTTTGGTAGAGCCACCTCGGCAATGGCCAGGTTCTCATTGATATGAGTCTCTTCGTTCATACCGGAGAGAACGACAGTAACACCTGGATGGTTCCAAACCCAACGCAGAGCCCACTCAACCGGTGTACGCGCAGTGTCGGCCCGTTCCCAGATCTCTTGAACAGCCGGGGGTGGGGTAGGAAGACCGATATTTCCTCCCCGCAGGGGCTCCATGATTACTACACCAAGGTCCCTTGCCGCTGCGTATTCGAGCCCCTCGGTACCGGCCTGATTCTGCTGGTCAAGGAAGTTGTATTGGATTTGGCAGAAAGTCCAGGGATAGGCGTCGGTAATTCGTTTGAAATCATCCAAAAGACCATGAAAGGAAAACCCAGCGCATTTAATCCTGCAATCGTTCAGCGCCGCGTCTAAAAAATCTGTGACCCCTAAATTTTCTAGGTTATCCCAAATAGTTCCGTCCAGTGCGTGGAGGAGATAGTAATCGATCTGGTCTACTTCCAATTTTTTCAGCTGAGTGTCCAAATAGCGGTCCATGTCTTTTCGGGTATTTATCATCCAAGAGGGCAGTTTTGTAGCAATTTTGACACGCTCTCGATAGCCGTCTTTGAGGGCTCGGCCAAGGAGGTTCTCGCTCTGCCCGCCATGATATGGCCAGGCTGTGTCCAGATAATTTACTCCTTGATCAATAGCATTGCGTATCTGCTGAATCGCACGAGCCTCGTCAATGCCTCCGTCTTTTTGTAAGGGTAAGCGCATACAACCAAACCCCAGGATGGATAACTCTTCACCAGTTTTGGGCATTTTACGATATAACATCTGAACCTCCCTGATTGATCATATTTATCTGATTTTATTCGTTTATATTTTTAAAAACATCGATCTTTGCAACGACTCTATCAACATCTTTATACATGTCATCAAGGCCCATAGGGGAGGCATCAGGAACCTCATGCAATGCCTTTGGTTCACTGGCTGCATCGTAAAATGTAATGATCAATGGAGCGGTGTTTTTAAATTTACATTAATTAACATTATAATGAAGTTCTGGAAAACCCCCGAGCCTGTTTTATAGATTAAGGAACAAATAGCGTCTTGAAAAAGAGATGATATATTGAAATAATATAGCTTAACATGTTTTTCTGTAATATTTTGTGGGCCAGTAAAAAAGCAGAATCAATACATAGTTCAAAAATAAGATACCCTTGTTGATGGGAAGGCTACACCGAATAGTGTCAACCTTTCATATTTACTATCAAGAATGATGTTTACAGGAAGAAGCTCAAATTGCTATGATCCTTGAATGGTTAGGATTGCCAGGAGATCTTTTGAGCAGGGCTTGCAGGTGCCAAAATTGATGACTGACCTCAATTTGCCACTTTCTGCTCCTGTCCAAAAGCTTTCTTGGCCTCTACTCGTAACAAATTTCCCACCTCACGGTGTGTTCAATTTTCAGGGGCCACTTCTCTCAGACAGGCTCTGCTCATTTCGTTATTAATTTGGTATACTGAACAATGATCTGAGCAGGCAAATTCATGAAAGTAAGGATGCGATGGCGATGATGACTGGTGTGGAATGGCCGGTGTTGGCTCTGCTGATTTTACCGATATACTATGTTCCATTGTGTATTGCCGGTGCAAGAAAACACGGCAGGTTGTTTCCGATAGTCCTTGTTAACATATTTCTGGGTTGGACCCTTGTCGGCTGGATCGCAGCTCTTGTCTGGTCATTTACCGATGAGGCGCCGGTTGCACCGTGTGATAATGATCCCGCTGAAAGTGATGAATGCAAAGCGCAATTGAAGCGTTGTCCCTATTGTGCGGAAGAAATACAGACAGCGGCGATCGTTTGCCGGTTCTGCCTTAAGGATCTCCTCGTCGTAACGGATTGTGCAGATCAATCCGCTGAGCCCAAGAAGGAGTTGCACGATGGCGGTAATGGACAATTCGAGGTTGAGCATGCCAGAAAAGGTAAACATCAGACGAACGAACCGCCTATTGATTGGGTCAAGAAGGCTTTGCAGTTTTACATGAAAAATGAACCATACGAAGAAGCTGTTATTGCTTTTTCAACTGCCATAGATGCAGATGAAACAGACGCCGTGTCATATTTTTTCAGGGCAGTTGCGTATGAAGGACTTCACGATAATCGCAGAGCCCAGCAAGACCTGGAGAAATCAGCAGCCTTGGGCTATCAGAAAGCTATCGATCAGTTGCGGAACAACAAAGGACTTAGCTGAGTGTCCACTATTTCAGGGAAGGATCGGAAGACCCTTACCCGGCGATATGAAGCGCCAGGTAGGGGGCGATAGCGAAAAGCCAGATACCTATCTTGTAGAGAGCCATGCCCGCGTAGTGAATCCCGTCAAACTGCTGCTCGCTCAGTTTGAACCATTTTCCATGGAATCGATAGATGAAGTCGTGTGCCAGCATGAACCAGAGGAACCACCAGAGGAGGATTCCCATATTTATAATGATGCACCATCCCAGGACGGCACGGACCAGTTCAATTGTCATCATAGCTTCTCCTCCGCTCGCATGACGGGGTGCTCAGCCGGGCAGGCAGTTTTTTGCTGAATCGAATCGGTGTTCGCGTACCTATAAAAGAAGATCCTGCAGGGCCATTCGTTTTCTCGGGTCCGGATTTTCCGCCGGGTAGCCGATGGGAAGAAGGGCCACGGTGTAAATGGATTCATCCCAGCCAAAAAAACCATTGACCGCGGGTCCGTCGAGCAGACGGATCCAGCAGGTTCCCAGTCCGAAATCAAGGGCCCGCAGCACCATATGCTCGATGGCGATAGCCACATTAAAGGCAATGGCAGGACCGAGCTGATCGATGGACAGGGTCCGTGCCTGACTCAGTCGTTTTTCCAGGACCTGGATGATACGATCCTCGATTGCCCCGATCTTGCCCAGGTCCTGAATTGCCGAGTTTGTCCCGTCCAG
>JAHEMX010000512.1 GCA_024643445.1 Desulfobulbaceae bacterium
CTGTTTCCTTGCCGAATCAGCAACACCAATGGAATAAATGCGCAAACGCCGACTTTTCTTGCGCTTCAGCAGGACCATATAACCGAGTAATTCATCAGCCTGCTCAGCCTTAAGAAAAATAGCATTGGCCTTCGTCAGCAGATACCTGAATTGACGAACAGAGATCCGGTCGCTGACAAAAATCCGGTTCTCGAGTTCGCTCAGGCTGGGGAGGTCGGCCGCGGTCGCCGAGGTGATGACTATCATTTCTGGCTATCGTGTCCCTGGTTAGCGTCCAGACGGGAAATAAATTCACGCAGCACCATGCAATAGAGCGCGCGGCCAAGGGTCATATCCTTTATACCATGATTCATGGAGGAATCACTATTCACCTCATGAACAGGGCATCATGATCGATCGTTTCACCATCAACGGCATGAGGCTCATCAGTGGGGACGATCTTCAATGCTGCTATAGCTCAAACCGGTGGTTCCTTTATATTCCGCACGGGGACGGATCAGGCGGTTATTGCTCCATTGCTCGAGGATATGCGAAGTCCAGCCGACTATCCTGCTGATCGCGAAAACCGGGGTAAACAACTCCTGTGGAATCCCCATCGCACTGTAGAGCGAAGCCGTATAGAGGTCGACGTTGGGAAAAACCTTGGTCTGCTCAAGCACGATCCGCTCGATTTCACAGGTAATATCGAACTTTTTTGTATTACCGGTATGAGCGGTGATAATGCGCGCATGCTCCCTCAGAAGACTTACCCTGGGATCCTCGCAACGATAGACACGGTGACCGAATCCGGGAATCTTGACATTGTTGTTTAGTTTTTCAATGATGACTCTCTCTGCATCTTCCGGCCTGCCTATTTCATTGATGAGCTCCATCACCTCCATATTGGCACCGCCATGGAGCGGACCTTTGAGTGTGCCGATGGCCGACGTGACAGAAGAATAGATATCGGCCATGGTCGCCGCAGTCACCCTGGCAGCAAAGGTGGATGCATTCAATTCATGGTCCGCATGGAGGATGAGCGCGACGTCCAGCGCATCCGTCACCACCGGGTCCGGTATCTGGCCCTGCAGGGTATAGAGAAAATTACAGGCAATGCCATGGCCCGGTATCGGCTTTACCGGTTCGAGCCCTTTGCGCAGCCGCTGGTGTGCCGCTATCAGCAGGGGGATGCGCAGGGTAAGGCGCTGAGCCTTACGAAGGCAGGCATCCAGCCCGGTATTACCGCTATCGGGATCCCAGTGTCCCAGCGAAGAGACGGCAGTCCGAATGACCTCCATCGGCGTTGCCGCTTTTGGAAACATCCTGAGGATCATGACTGTTTCCATCGGCAACGCCATGGAACCGGTAAAACCATCCAGGAAGGCCTTAAATTCGGTTACCCGCGGCAGACAACCGTACCAGAGGAGGTAGGCTACTTCTTCGAAGGTACTCTTTTCGGCAAGTTCGAGCGCGTCGTATCCCCGGTACACCAGACGTCCATGCACTCCATCAATAAAACAGATTTCAGAAGTACAGGCGACGGTATCGGCAAGCCCGTTCTCGGGTTTTTTAGGTGTCATTATCCGGCATATCTCGGTCACGGCATTTCCCTTTCAAGATGGTTTATTACCACAGCAGCGCCAGCTGGTTGACTGACCACACGAACCATTTCATTTTAAAAGTGGCCCGGCCGGGACAGTCAACGGCCTCCTCCCTGCATATAAACAAAAAAGCAGGTCGAATTCCAACTGCAAATTCGACCTGCCGCGGCTTCGTTTTCGATAGATGCTCTGTTTTTCGCCCAAAGGGGCAGGAAAGGAGCTTTCCTTCAGGATTCCGGACTCCTATCTTTTTTACAGCGGGAGATCAGTCTTCAAACCTCATCTCGCCGGCATAATCATCATCAGGGTCATATGAACTGGTAAGCGTGGTTAATTTCACCGGCATTTTAGAGGCAAGTTTGTAGTCGGTTCCACATTCATAACAGGTGATTTCATCCCCCTCATTGAAGTAATATTCAATAGGAATCAGTTCCATACAGATATCACATTTCCAAAATCGTTCCCCGTCACTGCGGTTTTTATTAAGCTTTCCCATAGCATCCTCATTTGAGTATTAGAATCACGGTTGGTTCCGAACTCCGGATACCAAGAAACGTGCCAGTTTAACAATATTGCTATCGGCCCGAATTTACGGGATTAACTCCTGCTAATGGGGATGGCTCTGTAGCCAAGCACTTACCCTGAGAATTCCTATTTCCTGTCCCAATCCACACAAAACACCTTCAACCTGACGTTATCACGAAACAATACACTGATCTTCTGATTTGATGTTAATCTTCCGAATTTTGTTTCCTTCCTGTAAACGCTCCCTTGACCACAGGCAAGTCAGATTTTTTTTGTTTACTGATCAACTATTTCACATTAGTGACTATATTTTTTATCTTATTGTATAAAAAAAACAGGTAGAATACCTGTCCGCCGTCAGGATAATGGACGTACCACCTGCCAGAGTCCATGGCCAGACCACAACCACTCCTGACAAAAGATACGTCCATCAAGCCGGATATGTTGACGGCCTCATTACTGGGGGATCCAGCAGGTTAGGAGCCGTGATAATCTGCTTTTGATACCATTATTTGCTTTACGTTTTGTTTCAGGTGCTCTATAAAAAGCTCCTTTTTCAAAAAAGTCACATTCAAACCTAACAGAGGGGGGCTACTCTGTGCGCAACACAATTGAACGCTGGAATACCACCAAATCTGCTGATTTATATGGTGTTTCTGAATGGAGCGGAGGATATTTCTGCATCGCTGAAAACGGCGAAATGATGGTGATGCCGTCACCCGGAGCCCGGGATCGTGCCGTGAGCATCGCCGAGATAGTTTCCGGTGTTAATGCCAGGGGGCTGGGGATGCCGGTGCTCCTGAGGGTAGCAAACATCCTGGAAGCACAGATCACCAGTCTCAATGAGACATTCCGTTCAGCCATGTCCGATCTCGGTTATAAGGGCTCATTCATGGGAGCCTATCCCATAAAGGTCAACCAGCAGCAGCAGGTTGTCGAACAGATTACCCATTTCGGCTCCCGCTATCACCACGGGCTTGAAGCCGGCAGCAAGGCTGAACTCATTGCCG
>JAHEMX010000513.1 GCA_024643445.1 Desulfobulbaceae bacterium
GATGCGGGACTGCACCTGGGCGGCATGGGAGACGCGGGCCCCGAATTTGGCGATGAATTCCTCCTCCTTGGCCAGCATCTCCTGCTGGCGGCGGTAGCTTGCCAGGAGCTGTTCCCGGCGAATTTCCCGCTCGCGCAGGTAAAAATCGTAGTCGCCGTTGTAGGTGGTGGCGACACCGTTGGCGATCTCGATGATCCGGCTGACGATCCGGTTCATGAATGCCCGGTCATGGCAGGTCATCAGCAGCGCGCCCTTGTATTCACTGTTCAGCCACTGTTCCAGCCAGAGTATCGATTCGATGTCAAGATGGTTGGTCGGCTCGTCGAGCAGCAGCACATCGGGATTGATGGTCAGGATCTTTGCCAGTGCGATCCGCATTTTCCAGCCGCCGCTGAAGGTTTCAAGCGGCTGCCCAAAATCATTTTCAGAGAAGCCCAGACCACCGAGGACGGACTTGGCCCGGGATTCGAGATCATAACCTCCCCGGTGCTCGAATATTTCGGTGATAATGCCGTACCTCTCCAGCAGCGCGGCCAACTCCTCGTCGGCCATCGGCACGCTCATCTCCGCCTCGAGCTGCTCCATCTCTACTCCAAGAGCAACGATCTCCTGCGCCGCCGACATCACTTCTTCAAGCACCGAGCTGCCGGACATCTCTCCGGCGTCCTGGGAAAAATAGCCGATAACCGTCTTTTTCGAGCAGGAGATTTCCCCTCTGTCGGGCTCAGTCTTGCCGGTGATCATCCGGAAAACGGAGGTCTTGCCGGCGCCGTTGGGGCCGACCAGGCCGGTTCGGGTGGCAGGCAGGATCTGCAGGCTGGCATCCCGGAAGAGGAGCTGGGAGCCGTATTGTTTGTGGATATTGCTCAGGTGTATCATCGTTGGGCTATGGCTGGTGAAAAAGGGGGGAACGTAACACAGGACAGGTGCAATTTGCAAGCTTATTATGCATGACTATCTCGTTAATGTTCTGTAAAAAACGCCGAGTCGAATCCGGCGGGCTGAGAACGTGATTCTGTGGGCCGGGAACAAGCTGTCCACGAACGTCCTTCACCGGAGCCGCATCGGGTTGCAGCAGCAGCGCAGCGCCATCTTTCTCCGGTTTCTGAACAGGCAGCTCGGTTCCATCTCCGATTCATGTTATACTGCCACGATTATCCCGCCTGCCGAACCCGGAGTAGGGCGATTCGGCTAGGGGATTATGTTGAAAACAGTTTTTCCCCTTATCCTTTAGGGTTCTATCCGGCCTGAGAATAAACGTTCCAAACGGACCATATGCCCCTATCAACCACCATGAGCTCGTCGATCGTCCGGCGCCCGGAGGCACCTCTTGCAGCTTATACTCAGTGATATCCGGGTACGGGTCGAAAACGACCGGCCGGCTGACTACCTGAAGGCGGCCGCCGAAGCGCTGGCGATCGATGTGGGTCGGGTCACGGTCAAACAGATATTGAGCAAGGCGCTCGATAGCCGCGACACAGAACAATTCTACTATCGGATTTCGCTCGTTGTCTCGATCGCCGGGCACTATGAAAACCGGCGGAACTTTCCCGGGTATGCGGAACAGGCAGGAGAAGCGCGCAAGAGCGTGAGCACCGCGGTCAGGCCACTGGTTGTCGGCTTCGGTCCCGCCGGTATGTTCACCGCGCTTGAGTTGATCGATTACGGCATCAGGCCGATCATCTTCGAGCGGGGCAAGAAAATCGAGGAGCGGACCATCGATGTCCAGGGGTTTATCAAGGACAGGAAATTGAACCCGGAGTCCAATATTCAATTCGGTGAAGGCGGAGCCGGTTCCTATTCCGACGGGAAACTCTTCTCCCGGAGAAATCTCAATTCAAGCTATATCAACAAGGTGCTGCGGACCTTCGTGAAATTCGGCGCACCGGCGGAAATCGAATACATCAGCAAGCCCCACCTGGGAACCGACGTGCTGCGCCGGATCGTTCGCAATATCAGGCACTATATCCTCGAGCGTGGCGGCGAGATCCATTACAGCGCGAAAATGACGGACATCCTGATCAGCAGGGGCGCGGCCACCGGCATACGGATAAACGGCGAGAGGGATTATTTTTCCACGGCCATCTATCTTGCCTCGGGCCATTCCGCGCGCGATACCTACCAGATGCTGGACGAGCACGAGTTCGCCCTCGAGCAGAAACCGATCTCCGTCGGCGTGCGCATCGAGCATCCGGTCGAAACGATCAACCTCATGCGCTATGGAAGAAAATACCGGGATTATGACAAAATCGGGGCGGCCACCTATTCCCTGAACTATACCGACCGGAACATTCGCCGGGGGGTGTATACCTTCTGCATGTGTCCGGGAGGCGAGGTGATCAACGCCTCCTCCGGTCACGGCCTGATGGTCGTCAACGGCATGAGTTATTCAACACGTTCCTCGCCCTATTCAAACGCGGCGCTGGCGGTAAGCTGCCACACCACCGATTATCCGGCGGCGACGCCCCTGGCGGGACTTGCCTTTCAGGAGAATATCGAGCGGAAGGCCTTTACGGCCGGCGGCGGGCAATGGCGGGTACCGGCCCAGAACCTGCTGGACTTTCTTAACAGGACGAGCTCCTCGCGTTTGCATGAGAATTCCTTCAAGATGGGCACGGTCGCCGCCGATATGAGAGACATCGTTCCCGGCTTTGTGGTCGATGGACTGGTCGCGGCATTCAACGCCTGGAAGGAGGAGGTCCCCCTGTTTATTTCACAGCAGGCCATACTGATCGGGGCGGAAACAAGGACGTCATCCCCGGTCCGTATCAAGCGCAGCAAGGACTACGAATCGGTAAATGTGAAGAACCTCTATCCGGTCGGGGAAGGTTCCGGCTATACCGGCGGTATCACGAGTTCCGCCGCCGATGCCATCAAGGCGGTGGAGCGGACGGTGCTCGGCCTCTGAAACTATCCTTCCGGGGCAGCTTGAATACTCTTCTTCCCGCGGAGCTTTCCCCTCTTTTGCATAGCGAGGTAGAGGGCTTCAACCTTGCTCCTGGCCCACGGTGTCTTGCGCAGGAATTTCAGGCTCGACTTGACTGACGGATCGCTGGTGAAACAGCGTATTTTGATACGCTTGCCTAAGGTTTCCCAGCCGAAATGCTCAACGAGG
>JAHEMX010000062.1 GCA_024643445.1 Desulfobulbaceae bacterium
TTTCCACGATGAAGGGGTCGGTGTTACCCATTTTTTCGCGGATCCGGACAATCTCCGCAAAGGATTTACTTGAGTTTATAATGACCGGAATTCCTCGCTGGGCGAGTCCGGCAAGCAGCCGTGCAGCCGGCTTGAAGGAGTAGGTATAGTGATCCAGCAGTGTATCGTCGAGATCGGTGAAAATAAGTCGATATTTGATCATCATCATGCCTCATGCCAGCACCGCCGTAATCCGGCGGCAAGACACCGAATGCCTTAGGGAAATATCGCCCCGATGAACGGGGATTGCCGCACGGGAAACAGGTCTATACAATCGTCTTTTCTAAAAATTCCCGTCAGGATCAGTATAGTGGATCAGAAGGTGATCTGCAAATCTATCGAAACGCGAAGGGCACTGAGGTGATGGGCAAATCGCACGGGAACTATTCACAATTGACCTCATTTTTTGTTATCCTTTCAGCAGACCTTGATGAACAACGCTAAAATTAAACAGAGATTCATTGCCCGCTCATGACTTCGTCCTCTCAGTCACGCTATCAGATTACAGCCTATGTCTTTTCCGGAATCTGTCTCTTCACCGCGGCCATTCTCGGACTTTTTCTGGTCTTCGGTCCGAAAGAGGGCATGGAGGCAATGGTCATCATTATTCCCTGGTTCCTGGCAGGCGCAGCCCATCTCACTATCGGCATTGCAGCAATCATCTGTGCCCTGTGCACCCGATCATTTCTGAAAAACAGCTGGATCTATGTCTACTTTCTACTCTTTTTCGGATTAAACGGTTATTACCTTGCCATCGTAAACCACGTTGATGTTGCGATTGAGCGCCGGATAGACGCCATCAGATCACCGCAGGAAACGGAGTTGTACGGATTGCTGAGTAAGCTGCACCTGCAAGGGATGACGAGCAGCAGGGCTGACACGACTTCTCTTAAACGCGCCCGGCTCCTGGTGCAATCCGGCGTCGATCTTACCTATGTCCTTCGCGGACGGCATGAGCCGAGAATGCAGCCACCGCACAAATACTGCTCGCCCATGGGGCACATCCGGACCTCCCCGACAAGCATCAGGCAACCGCGCTCTTCCGGGCCGCTCAGTCTGGTAACACGGCGGTTGGTCTGGCATTGATAAAAAACAGTGCCGATGTAAACCTGCCGGACAAAGATGGCCAGTCTCCGCTATTTCTTGCAGCCGGCACAGGTAATCTGGAGCTTGCAGCCGCACTCGTTGCGGCCGGGGCCGACCCCAACGCCCCGGTCGACTGGGGCATGAACAGCACCTACCCGCTGAAACCGGCCGTTCAACGGAATGATGTCAGCATGGTAAAATTGCTTCTTGAAGGCGGGGCGACCATCAACCCGGCCTCCAGAGATCTCTGCGATTTGATCTCATACGGCGCAAAATCACCTGAAATCATTCGTCTTATCGTCGATACCGGAGTCGATCTCAACCAGCGGGACCCGCTTCAGCGTTATCCTCTCAGTGAAGTCATGCGAAGTGGCAGCCCGGAATCGGTTGCCTATCTTCTGGCCAACGGGGCAAAACCGATTCTGACTGACTGGAGAGGGGAACAGCCGTTCATGCAGCTGGTAAAATCCGGGCAAGCCGATATGGTAGCCGCCACCATCAAAAACGTACCCGCACTCAGAGAGAACCGGAAACAGATGAAGGACGCCATGTACTGGGCCATCAGGTCCGCCCATGCAGATGTGGTGAAGGTTTTGCTTGAAGAGGGTTTATTCATTGATAGACTGGACGAGGTGAAAGCAATTCTGACCTGGGCGAAAACACCCCCTGCCACGCCGGAAGAAAAAGAAGAGATTCTCCAGCTTTTCAGACAACGCCTGCAGGGAAACGAAAAACCGGCAACCAGAAATTCCAGCCCGATCCTGAAAGTACTGCCGGGAACAGTAAGACCCTGAGCAGCATCCGAGCGTAAATCATCTGGTCAGTGAGCTTTTTTCGCTGCTTTATGATGTTAGAAAAGGTAGCATTAGGATCCGGGCTCGATTACTCCGTGTCGTAGAAATGGATACCAGGGCAGCACGGGTGTAATCAGGCTGCTGACCATGGTCCCCTGCCGGTTCAGAGGCAAACACAACGAGTGAAATCATGTCCCCCTCGAAGCGTAACAAAGCTTTCGCCCTTTTTTTTATCTTTCTTACATTGGCGATTCCGTTTGCAATGATCTATTACCTCTCCACGGATTACTACAAGGAACGGTATCAGAAATTGAGAAAAAACCCTAATGAAGCGAGCCGGGAAATCCGTTCCAGGATACCAGCAGACCGGCTCGTATTGAAGAAAAATGAAAAACTGTTGGTCAAGCGCACCTGTCTCGTCTTCAAGGGGGTTGAAAAAAAAGCAATCCTTCTCGATCTCTACCTGCTCGATCTTGATCCCGAGCAACCCTACCTCATTAAACTTTCCACGCAGGACGCCGATAAAGAACTGATCATTGGCGGAAACAAATTCAAACTTATATCGGTAAACAACCAGTATCTGAATTTACAATTATTGAGTAGTACCGAGACGCCGTGATTCTGGCCCCGGCAGATCAGTGTCCTGCCGGAATCTTACAATTCATGTATGACAATATCCGCTTTTTCCTCCATCCTCCTCGCTTCATCGACCACCTGCCGGTGATGCGTAAAGAGGATCACCTGATTCCTGGCAGACAATCGGGCAAGGACGCTGAGCGTGGCGCGCGACCGGTCATCATCGAAATTCACCAGGATATCATCGACGATCAGCGGGATGGGCTCGTTCGCTTCCAGGCGCCACTCAAGTGTCGCCAGGCGCAGCGCCAGGTAGAGCTGATCGCAGGTTCCGTCGCTCATACCCTGCACCGATACACGTGTCTGGTCAGGTCTCAGTCCCACCAGAACGGGACTTCCGGCATCATTCATATCGGTACGAAGTCCAACAAATGAGCCCAGCGTTATATCCCCAAATATCCGTGAGGCAATGGTTAAAACCGGGTCCTGGTTCTGCTCCCGGTACCGTTCTATTTCTTCCTTCAGCACCTTGGCAGCAAGCCGTATCTTCACGTACTGTTCAACATGGTCCTGTATGTTTGTCGCCACCTGCTCCATTCTTTCGGCTGCCTCCAGCGCCTCTGCGCTGCCGTCCATCAGCTTCAGCTCCTTGCTTTCTTCACCGCTCAGTTTGATCACATCCCTTATCCTGGCATAGAGATCCTCATTGATCAGACGCTTGAGTGAGTCGATCATGCCGGGCAGATCATCCACTTCCACCCCGGCGGCCTGAGTTTTCAGCTCCGCAAGCGAAATGCCCTCACTCACCTTGGCAAGAGCGGTTTCCGCATTTGAAATGTTCTCCTGCAAGCGCAGATACTGCTCAAACCGACTGATGACGGCAGGTAGCTCGTCGGCTTCCCGGCATCGGGCGACGGCAAGTAACTCCGCAAACCGCAACTGCAGGCTTTGCAACGTCTTTTCTGCGCTGTCAATCTCGCCTCTCAGAGAGGCTGTTTCCTCGCTGATCTTCTTCATTACCTCGTTGGCCTGGCTTGCCCCGGCAAGCATGGTCTGCAGCTGCAGCGCCGCCTGATCGGCGGAGAGGCTTTTCAATTCCGGTGCAACCTGTCCAGTCAGCAGCGCCACATCTTCGCTGAATTTCTTCGAGTCCCGGTCAATACCGTCGATACGGCTCTGCAACTCTCTTGCCTTCTCCAGATGTGTAAACAACTCGGCAATGGTATCCAGAATATCCAATGCTTCCCCGGGCAGGACCTGAGTTCGGATTCCCAGATCAGCCAGGGCCTGATCCCACTTATTCTGCCACGTAAATAGTGCCGCCTGTGCCGTTTTCTGATCCGCTTCGGCCCGTTCCAGGGCATTCGAGACCTGCGACTGTTTTTCGACAAGCTTTTCTGCCACCTGCTTCTCCAAGGATAGCCCGGCAAGAACCGAATCTGCCTGCACCAGCAGTGGCGCAAGCAGGTGACTCTTATCCAGCGGACTTTCTCCCAACTGATCGAGCTTTCCAATCAGTATCATCCGGTGGTTTTTCCGTGTTTGTTTTTTCCCCGACAACTCTTGCTCCTTGTTGAAAATCTCCGCTACCTTAAACCGAATAATGTCAATTTTCGAAAGCCAGGAGAGCATCTCCATTGGCGAAAGCGGCTTGATCGAGGTTGTCGCCCAGGCCGCCTGCCAGCTCGCAGAAACATCCTCCTGACGTGCCGCCAACTCTTCCTGCTACGCACCGATCTCGCGGATTCGTTCCTCCAGGGTTTCGATCTGTTCCTGTAAAGACTCAACCTTGGCAATCCGCTCCGCTTCGCGCCGGAGCCGATCAGCGATACTATCCGCCTTCTGCACCTGAACTTCATAGGCCTCAGGCAAGCTCCGGGTGGCATCATAGGCCGCAGCTTCCCTTGAAACATCTTCCTTTTCGAGCCATTTCCGGCGCAGAAGGTGCCAGCCGTGCTGTCTCCGCTCCCGCGACTCGGCCAGGTTCTGCTCGTTTGGCATGTCCATGCCATGAGCCACTTCCTGCAAGTCGCTCCTGGCTGTCTTCATCTCTGTTTCGACCTGTTTTCGCGTTAGTGCCAGCTGTTGTTTTTCCCGTTCCAAAGCGGTGAATACTGTTTCAAATATCCGCACCGATTCGAGCAGGGGAAGGGTCAATTCGGACAGCTGCTCAAGACTGCCTTCCCAGAGTCCCAGCTGTTTTAGTTCGATGGAACAGGATTTCCTGCCAAACTCGATTTCTCTTGAGCTGTCTTCTATCTGCTGATCGATATCACCGATCTTTCTGACCAGCACCAGCGCCTGTGCAAGATCATCCCCGTCTCTTGCAACAGGCAGCAGGGACACTTTATCAGTAAGATCCTTGCATTCTTTTTCGATGGTCTTTTTCTGTTTATCTGCCTGAGAGGCCTGCTGTCCGAGTGCTTCATACTGTGCGCTCAGCCCCTGGATAGTTCTTTTCCTCCCCAGCATCGGCCGCAGGAGTTCCACATCCTCCAGTTTCAGATCCGGCCTGATCGACTCGATAGCTGTTCCGGCTGCCTGGCGATGAGTGATCCGCATACCCTCGAGCCGGCCTCGATCCTGCCTCCCTTTGCGGTATTCGCCTATCCGCTGATGCAGATCCTCGATGGCCTCCGCATGGTCGAGAAGCCCACGGTTCAGCGGGATTTCATCCTGCTTTTGCAGCAGCTTCTGCAGCCGTTCACCGTTGCCGTCGATTTTCAGCCTGACCTCGCGGATTTCCTGTTCCACTTGCCGGAGCAGTCCGGTGAAATCCGGCGGCAGCATGACGACTTCGCCGATTTCACGTAGCTGTTCATGCAGGTTTTCCAGTGCCGCTATTTCAGGTATTGCCCGGCTCAATCGAACAAGGCGCTGCAGGGTACCGGTCTTTCGCCGGCTCTCTTCCTCCAGCCGGGCCTGCTCCGCTTCTGCTTCCTGAAGCCGCTTTTTGTGTTCTTTCCATCTGGAGGGGGGAAGGCTTTTCTCCCTGACGACCTTCCTGAGTTCCGTGTATTCCCTGATAGCCGCATTGATTTTCTGTTTCGTACCACGCTCGCGAAACAGCGCATCGGCCTCTGCTTCCAGTGATTCGAGTATTCTGGCAAGAGAAGATATGCCCGCACCTGCCGCAAACAGAGCCTGGCCGACCTCTCCCTTCTGGGCCAGGATATCTTCTCCTCCGGCAATCAGACTCTTGTGATCAAGGCCATAGACCGCTTCAAAAAGGGCTGGCTCAACCCCCTGCATGAAGGCGGCAAGGACACTCGCATCAAGGGGGTCGCCCTCCTGGTCGAGGAGATCGCCTTTTCTCTTCTTTCGCCTTAAAAAAGACAGCTTTCTGCCGTCCTCTCCTTCAATGCTTCCGCCAATCAACAGCTGGTTGCCGGCATGCTGGAAATTATCCGACGTACGCTCAGGAAAGCCGTAAAGTAGTGCTTTCAGTGCACGCAGAGAACTGCTTTTCCCCGCCTCATTCGGGCCGAATATAATGTGAAGTCCGGGAGACTTGGAACGAAACTCCAGCGTCCGCTCGGTAAATGGACCGAAGGCCTTGAGTGCAAGGCGCCTGAGCCTCATGACCCGTCACCATGGAGAAGCAGCTTTGCCACAAGAAGCTCTCTCACCTCTTCGAGTAATTCGCTTTGCTGCGCTGCGGAATTCTGCAGAACCGACTCAGGATCAAGAATTCCCGGTGGCAGCTTGGACATCAATCCGGCAAATTCCGGCAGCAGACTGGAAAGCTCGCCGGCACCGAAATCAAGATTTTCGATGGCCTGCAGCAATCCACCAAGGGGGGTATCGTCACCGACAAGCTCTTCCAGGCTGATCTTACGACTGGTCCCGATTTTTATCTTCTCCAGCCAGACATCTCCCAGGCCTGCAGCAATCCCCCGGATTTCCTCTGTCCACCGAGTGAAGCCCGCATGCAGTTCAGCATGCATGGGGCTGGCTCCTGCAAGCAGCAACCGCAGGGCAAGAATCCTGCCGTCCGCCTGTTGCTGTGCCCCTTCCAGGGCCTTTCGAACACAGGTATAGAGATCCTCCCTCTTTTCACAGTCCGAGATATCCGCACGACAGATACCCCAGCGAAGGACATCGACAATACGTTCTTCAATGGCGGCAATACGGCCACCTTCCACGCTCACCAGGGTCGCCCCCTTCGGTCCGGTCTCCCTGATATGTCTGCCCTGAATATTGCCGGGGAAAATGATACAAGGATCCCGGGAAATCAGTTCCCGCGTATGAACGTGCCCCAGCGCCCAATAGTCATAGCCTTTTGCCTGGAGGTCATCGACGCGGCACGGCGCATACGGTTCGTGTCCCGGGCGACCGGTCAGGGCGGTATGCAGCAGGCCGATGTTGAAATACCCTGGGATTGCGGGCGGGTAGCGGGAAGCGATGTTTTCGTCAACAACCCTGTTCCGGTAGCTTTGGCCATGCAGGGCAAGGCCCAGCTCTTCGAGAACAACACTATGCGGGCTGGCGGCAGGAAACAGAACCACGTTACCAGGCAAGGGCATGACTTTGGTTATCTGGCTGGCGGCATCGTGATTGCCCGAAACGATGAATACCTTGATTCCCGCCTTTTCCAGCCGGCCCATCCGATCGGCAAAAAACAGGCCGGTGTTGTAATCCTTCCAGTCACCGTCATACAGGTCGCCACTGATCAGGACAAATGCCACCTTCTCGTCAATCGCCAGGTTAATCAGGTTGTCGAAAGCTCTTCTCGTTGCCTTGCGGATGTCCTCGACCGGGGCGTCCTCATAAACCTCAAGCCCTTTCAACGGACTATCAAGATGAATGTCTGCGGTGTGAATAAAACGAAACATTTCCCGTTTATGCCCCAAAAAATTGTGTGATATCCCTAGCGCTAATATACTGTTTTCAAAACGTAGCACCACCTATAATCGCCAGTATACGTTGAAGCTTTCAGTCAGCACAAGGATCGGACAGCCGTCTGAGCGTTTTGTTCCGCGCCCTGCACAGATTACGGTAAGAACTGGAAATCTGTAAAATGTGTTTTATCATAATCCTTTGCAGGAGTTACCTGTGCAGAAAAAAATAGCGGTGTTCCAAAGAATTCAGTTTCCACCCCAAAAGGACGTCTGGTTACAATGGTCTATCTAACTGGTTTGAAAACGAAAAGGATCAGCTCTGGCCTTCTCATCCTGCTGCTCTGTGCCTTCATGGTTCTGCCCACCACTGATGCACAGTCCGAGGAAGAGCCACCTGACCCGCCGATAGAAACTAAACAAAAGCTGCCAGTTCTGGAATTTTATATCCTTACCAATACCCTGCCAAGAGATTTGATCGATCTGCAGAACAAGGTGGATGATACAGCGGATACAAACACACTTCTGGACCAGCTTCCCGCCCTCACGCGACTCATTGACGAGATCGACTGGGATGCGAGAATGGCGACGTCCAAAACCAATATCAGCCTGCACCAGCTTTCGTCAATGGAGTCCCGGCTGGTAAAAATAAAGAATCGAATTGATCGGATCAACACCCCTATTGCAGCAAACATCAGAGACCTGGAAAGCTTGTACCGGCTGTGGCTTGAGAAGGAAAACAAGCTGCAGGAACTCAGGCGCCAGATGATCGAGCAGCCGGTTTTAAGCATCACTCCGGCAAACATCAGTTCCCTGGAAGATACGGTAAACAAAGCCAAGGCGCTGATAGAATCGCACATCATTCCAAGCCTGCAAGCGGGCGAGAGTATCGGGAAATTGCAGACGCGGGTATACGCTATCAGCCTGAGCGTTTCCGACCTGATAGATGAATTAAACGTGTCGGGGATTCGGCAGACATCGCCAACAATGCTGACCTCTGAATTTTATGCCCGTCTCAACGGAGACCTGGCGGAACAAGCCTGGGCCAATCTGCAATTATTTGCCCGCTACCAGCGGGTCTACCTGCAGCAAAATATTCTCGGCATTCTCTTCTGCCTTTCAGGGATAATCCTTTTGGCTTTTTTGGTGCGCGGAACGAAGGCGCATATCACCCCAGCAAGCCGTTGGCACTCATACGCTGCAAGACCCCTGGCAACCACCTTCGTTATCCTGGGTTCAGCCGTTATGTTTTATGATTTTCGCTCGGTCAGCAGCAATCTGCCACCGGACTGGAACACCCTGCTCCTCCTGCCGCTGATGATCGCGGCTGTTCTTCTGGCTGATCGTCTTTCCAGCACCTTGCTTCCGCACCGGCTCATCAACCCGAAGGCAGCAATTGCCATCCTGGCCATCGCCCAGCTGCTCACCGTTCTGGGAGCACCACAGCCTTTTTATTACCTGTATGTCTTCAGTGTATCGGCAGGCCTTCTTGTATACCAGCTCCTGCTGATGGTGTCAGGGCGGAAGCAGAACAGGAAAGGTAAGCAACCATGGTTCCTCTGGCTGGGCGTACTCTTTCCGCTCGTCATCATCGTTCTCGGAGCTGCCGGCTATGACCAGTTTGCCACGGCGATTTTCATCAGGGTCCTGTCTCTGATTGTTTTCACGACGATCCTCCTGCTGATATACGATCTTCTGCTCGGCTTACTTGAAATGGTTTTTTATCATTTCCCTGTTTCGATCATCCGCTCAAACAGCACGGTCATCGTCAGCGAAATAACCCCCATCCTTATTTTTTCCCTTGGCGTAGTCTGGGTTGCCGGCATTCTCAAAATCCTCTGGATTTTTCCCACCATAAGCGAGTCATTGTCCGCCATCGGTTCAGCCAAGCTAGACATCGGCAGCATGACAATCACGACCGGCCTCATTATGACGGTTGCTATTGCCGCCTATATCACCCATCTTTGTTCACACGCCATCAGGGCAGTCCTGCTGCAGGAAACACTCCCCCGCTATAAGGTTGAACATGGTGTACAGCTCTCTATCACCAGGCTCATCCACTATGCGATCCTGACCATCGGCGTTCTCGTCATTCTTCGCATACTTGGTTTCGGGCTTGGACAGATTACCATTATAGGCGGTGCGCTCGGTGTCGGTATCGGCTTTGGTCTGCAGGCAATCGTCACCAATTTCGTCAGCGGACTCATTCTGCTCTTTGAACGGCCCATAAAGGTTGGTGACGTTGTCGTCGTCGGTGAGGACGTTGGCGAGGTGAAGGAAATGGGGCTTCGCGCAACCACGGTCCAGACCTTCGATAACGCCGAAATCGTCATCCCCAATTCCGAGCTGATCACCAAGAATCTGACCAACTGGACCCTCGCCAACAAGCGGGTCCGGGTGAAAGTGCCCGTGGGGGTGGCCTATGGGACGAACATAGAAACGGTCCTGAAAATTCTCCTGTCCTGTGCCAGCGACAATCCAACGGTGCTCTCCAAGCCGGAACCGATTGCGCTGTTTCTGGCCTTCGGCGACAGTTCCTTGAATTTTGAACTCAGGGTGTGGATATCTGACTTTAACGACAAGTTGAGAGTTTTGAGTGAACTGAACCAGAATATTGAGGCCGAGTTCGAACGAGCCTCCATCGAGATACCCTTCCCGCAGAGAGATCTGCACATCCGCACGATAGAAAAGGACCTTTCCGGTCTCCTTCAAAAAAAAGGGACAGACGCAGAGGAGGCGGCCGCCGCTGGCTAACACCGCAAAAGGAGAACAAGATAACGGACAATACCCATCCGTTTTCGCACGGCCCCTGAAGGCATCGCTTTAGCCTAGATCGTCAGGAGCTTTTTCCCGCCTGCCAGAATCTCAGTGAGCGGGACACCCCAGTATTTCACCTCAATATCAAGCTTTTCAAGTTTTTGGGTAACACCCAACTGGTCCGCACAGGCTTTGCAGGCCGTTATATGAACACCCGCTTCACGTGCTTCCCTGACCAGATCCTGGATGGTCTGATTTTCGCTGACAAGCAGCGCCGGGGCACCCCAGACAATCAGGGTGATCTCGTCCCACCAGCCATGCATGCGTGCATTAATGGCATACATAAATACCATTTTCTCTGCGGTTATCACATTGTCGCCGGTCCACAGGATATGGAGATGTGTTTTATCGTCCATGCAGGTACTCCTTTTCATTATTATTATTCACGGTTACCTCAACCAAACCTCACAGTAACGCAAGAAGCTGATTAGCGCTCTTGTAACCGCTCGCTCCTGCCTCGATATTGAACACTCACCATAAACCTTGCTTTATTTGAATGAAATTTACTACCATTACTGTAGGCAGCGATGGAAAGGTAAAGACTCATGAACATCGTTACGGCTCCTACCATGATCAAGCATTGGTGACCTTCATGGCAGAAGAATTCAACAATGACGAACGAGACCGGGGTGAACGAACGCAGGTGGAAGAGTCTCTTCAGCAAGCCAATGAATGGACCGAGACTATCCTTCAGTCTATCCAGAGCGGTGTCTTCGTAATAGATGTTGAAACCCACAAGATCCTGGATATCAATCGCTCAGCCCAGAAAATCATCGGCGCGCCACGGGCTGAGATCGTCGGGAAGATCTGTCATGCCTTTGTCTGCCCGGATGCCCGGGGAAATTGTCCCATAACCGATAAAGGACTGAAGCTGCACAACACAGAAACGGTATTGATAAGAAAAGATGGCAGCCGGGTCGCCATACTTAAAACGGCAAATCGAGTTACGTTAAACGGACGCGCCTGTCTGATCGAAAGCTTTGTCGATATTTCTGCAATCAAGCTGGCCGAAGAGGCCGCCCGCGCGCATCAGGAGCGCTTTAAAATTTTCTTCAGTTCGGTTAATGATGCCATTTTCGTTCATCCATTGCGGGAAGAGGGTTTTGCTCCGTTTATAGAGGTTAACAACATTGCCTGTCAACGCTATGGATACACCAGAGAAGAATTATTGAAGCTGACCGCAGCAGATATCACAAAACAGTCCGACGCCGACAAGCACGCTTCATCTGAACACCGGAAAAAATTACTTGCACAGAGGCATCTGTTCTTTGAGACCGTTCACATCAAAAAATCCGGCAAAACCTTTCCCGTCGAAATAAATTCAAACATCGTCGAGCAGTATGGCAAGCCTGTCATCCTTGCTGTCGTGCGAGACATTTCCGAGCGCAAACAGGCGGAAGAGGAAAAAAACCGGATCGAGGCCAGATTCCTGCAATCCCAGAAGGTCGAGGCTATTGGCCGACTAGCCGGTGGCGTGGCCCATGATTTGAACA
>JAHEMX010000514.1 GCA_024643445.1 Desulfobulbaceae bacterium
ACCCCGGCACGCCGGTTGTCATGATCACGGGGGTGCCCAGCATCGAAACCGCTACCGAATCTCTTCGCATCGGAGCTCTGGACTATATCATCAAGCCGATCCGCCAGGATACCCTTCTCCGGGTTACCTCGATGGCCCTGAAACACAGGGCCCTCTCTAACGAAAAGGAAAGCTGTCGTCTGAACTTTGAGGCCATATTCAGGAGTGTAAAAGATGGCATCATCACCGTCGACAACACCATGACAATAACGGAAATAAATGACGCTGCTACAAGGATCTGCGGAGTCCAGCGCGGGGATGTCCTCAACAAGTCAGTTCCGACCCTGGCCAACCGCTGCAACGGCGCTTGTATTGACACAATCAAGGAAGTCCTCGACAAGAAACAACATCTGGAAGATCGCTTCATCGAATGCCACTCTGCAGAAAATTCGCGCCAGGTAATCAATCTGACCGGATCACCTCTGCTTTCAACGGTCAACGAACTTACCGGTGCCGTGCTGGTGCTCCGTGATGAAAGCCGTCTGCATGAATTGGAGCGCAGCATTAAAGAACGCCTCGGCATTGATAATATCATCGGCCGGAGTGAGAGCATCCGAAAAGTCAAGATCCTGATAAGGGAGTTGGCGGATGTTCAGACCACGGTGCTGGTGACGGGGGAAAGCGGCACGGGGAAAGAACTGGTTGTCGATGCGCTGCACCTGGTCGGCGACCGGCATGGCCGGCCGCTCGTCAAGGTCAATTGCGCGGCACTTTCGGAGACATTGCTGGAAAGTGAGCTTTTTGGACATGTCAGGGGGGCCTTTACCGGAGCGATCAGGGACAAGGTCGGCAGGTTCGAGCGGGCCCATAGCGGTACTATCTTCCTGGACGAAATTGGCGATATCTCGGCGCGAATGCAATCCCGTCTGCTGCGGGTAATCGAGACCGGATCCTTTGAACGGGTCGGCGAATCTAAATCCATCAAGGTCGATATACGGGTGGTGACCGCTACCAACCAGAACCTGAAACAGAAAGTTGAGGACGGCGAGTTCCGGAAGGACCTGTACTATCGTCTCAAGGTTGTCGAGATCAGCCTCCCACCCCTGAGGGAGCGCAACCAGGATATCCCGTTACTGCTCAATCATTTTCTGAAAAAATTTAATAACAGATTCTCGAAAAATATACGGGGTGTTTCAACGGACACGCTGAATGTCCTTATGCTGTACTCGTGGCCCGGTAATATCCGTGAGCTTGAGAATACGCTCGAGCATGCGTTCGTGCGCTGTCATGCCGGTATTATTACCGTTGACCACTTGCCATCTGAGTTCAAGAAGATGTCGCTGCAGCTGCCTTTGATTGCAAGTCCGGACCGCAGCCAGCAGGAGGCCCAGCGAATCAGCTGGGCGCTCCTGGAAGCTTCCGGAAACAAATCCCGGGCTGCTGAACTCCTCGGTGTGAGCCGGCGGACCATCTACCGCAAAATCGAGCAATACAAAATCGTTCCATAGACCGACCGATGCCGATAAACCATGCCAGGTTACATGTTGTGACAGGCCCCGTTGTGACATGTCACACCTGGATGGGCTCTGTATGATGGTGCGTACCGGCCGGTTCGGGTAGGTCTTTGCCGTGTCTGGCGGAAAAAACGGGTAGTTATCGTGTTCAGATGGGTGTTTTGCGGATAAAGTCGCCTTACTGGGCCTTTTCTATTTGATCAATCTGGGAGGCGGCTTTATCCCGGATATCTTGATTGGTGTCGTCCAATGCTGTCCTGAGGACGGGTAGGACGGCCGGTGTACGGATGTAACCAAGCGCTGTCAGGGCGGCCGTCCTGACCCCGTCATCCGGGTCAAGCAGGCCCTTGGCCAGCGCGGGTATGGTTTCCTCATCTTTCATGTTGCCGATGGTCTTGGCCACTGCCATACGGACCTCGGGGCTGGTATCATTTATCAGCACTTCCTCGAGGTAATCGAGAGCTTTAATCTGGTATTTCCGGCCCATCTCGATGGCGCTTTGCATACGGACAGCGAGGTCTTCTGTCTTGAGTTGTTGGGCATAGAATTCCAGCGTTTTTTCCGGCTCCGGCTCGGTTTGCCCGCTGGGCGGTGCGCTTGGCGGGATTTGTGTTCCAACCTTATTGGAATTCGCAATCCCCACTGCTTGTCCTCCATCCTTCGACTTGTCCAAAATGACAATTTTCTCGATGCGCTCGATTGGTGATGAAGACGCCGTATTCCTGTAGACAATTACGTGATTGTAGGGACGTAACAAGCGCTTTAACCCTTCTTCGAAAGGGATATTACTGAATTTCTTGGTGACCGGACGATCGGTGCTTGCCCCGAGGTCGATGTGTATTTTCGTCTGGTTTGCGATGATTTGAAGAACTTCGGCCAGAGGCGCCTGGTTGAGGGATACCGAAATCAATCCATTGTTTATCTGAATGTTTTCTTCATTCAGTGCTGAGTGGGCTGAACCGAAAGTGAAAAGACAGCCGGTCAGGGTCAATAAAACAACGAAAAATAGGTATCTGCTTGTTGTCAATAGCTTATGATATCAGAGTTTTAGATCGTGGACCAAGGCTGAAATTCAGCCCGGTTTGGATCGTAAAGATCCCGAACCTTTCACCCCGACACTGTATATACTTCCTCTTCACAAGGCAAGATCGAACTGCTGGCGCCATGGTTGCTTTCACGATGCTCAAGCGGTGTCGATACAAACCGCAATTGTTTAACCTTCGGCCCGTTTTTTGGCGGATGGTAACGAGTCGATGAGAAAAAACACTTTCCGGTAGTACGAAGCCTTCACTTTGAGATCAGGATGACTGGTGATAGGGAACAAACAGGGACCGCGGTACGGAGCAAATAAGAGGCAAAAAGAGCTTTCCTCGGCTTGCGGAGCGGGGCAGGGGGCATCATCTTCGAGTACCGGCCTTCCCCCTCATAAACGAGACAGGAGAACAAGTTCCCTCAAACGCAAAAAACCCCGTAACCGGGTTTATCCGGTAACGGGGTTTTTAAAAGGAATTCGGCGGCGACCTACTCTCCCACACAGTTGCCCATGCAGTACCATCGGCGCTGAGAAGCTTAACGACCGTGTTCGGAATGGGAACGGGTGGGACCTTCTCGCTATGAC
>JAHEMX010000063.1 GCA_024643445.1 Desulfobulbaceae bacterium
CAGGTTGCTGAACGAGCCCGTGCGGCCCAGGAGAAAGCAGGATATTATACCTGGCAGTAGCAGGTAAACGGTTGCAGGTGCTGTTTGCCAGTGCCTGCAACCGTTTCAGCTCCAAAGTTAAGGAAAAGGACCAGGAGAAAACGGAATGAGACTCTCGCGCGTCATGAATCGAGCCACGCCCTATCTCTTTCTTGCCCCCGCCGGTATCGTTCTCATTTTTGCTCTCCTCTACCCCATCGGCTATCTCAGCTTTGCCAGCTTTTTTGACTGGCGTATGGGCACCCCGTTCGCTGATTCCACCTATGCAGGCTTCGGGAACTACATCTGGCTGTTGAAAGACCCTGATTTCCGTGAATCCTTGATGGTCACCATCACCTTCGCATCTTCGGTGGTGTTCCTGGAGATGTTCCTCGGTCTGGGACTTGCCTTGATGCTGGAGCGTCCCATCCGTGGCATGTCCGTGTTTCGCACTATCTTTATCCTGCCGATGATGATTGCCCCGATCGTTGTCGGTCTGATCTGGCGCTACATGTATAATTCCCAGTTCGGTATACTCAATAAAACCCTTAAGGACTGGGGCTTCAAATCCATCCCCTGGCTTTCTTCACCAGACTGGGCCCTGCCTTCTATAATCATTGCTGATATCTGGCAATGGACCCCGTTTATTTTCATCTTATCCCTTGCAGCTCTGCAATCGCTGCCGAAGTCATCCCTTGAAGCCGCGCGTATCGATGGCGCGACAGGTTGGCAGCAAATCATCTATATCAAGATACCGCTGATGATGCCGGTGCTGATCGTCGCAGCACTGCTCAGGATGATTGATGCATTCAAGGTACTGGAGGTTATCTTCATTATGACGAATGGCGGACCTGGCCTGTCGACGGAGATTCTGTCACTGCAAATCTACAAGACCGCCTTTGTCAGCTGGCAGCTCGGACGTGCGGCAGCGCTTTCGAATATCCTGCTCGCCATCGTCATGGTGATCACCCTGGCCATGTTTCTCTACACCAAGATCAGGGACGCACGGCTGGCCCGCATTCAGGCGATGGCCGAAAACTATTGAGACGAGTCGCATGAGACACTATTCCCGCTTAAACACCACAGTTTTCTATACCATTCTACTGGTGATGTGCATGATGTCTCTGGGGCCGATCATCATGATGCTCCTCACCTCCTTTAAGTTAAAGGTTGATATCTTTAATGATGTGTCGACATTTGTTTTTATGCCGACGCTGAAGAACTATCGTTCGGTCATTGAAGACCCGTCGCTGATGCGCTATATGGGAAACTCGCTCTATGTGGGACTCGTTTCTACCGGTCTCACCCTGATAATGGGCTGCATGGCGGCCTACTCCATCGTGCGCTTCCGTTTTATGGGCCGGGATGTGGTTTCGCTGACCACGCTGCTGATGCGTATGGTGCCGCCTGCTGTTCTCTCTGTTCCGGTTTTTGCCATCTGGACCTTTCAATACGGCCTTTCCAATAGTCTGCACGGTCTGATTCTGGTCTATGTCGCTATCAACCTGCCTTTTGTCGTCTGGATACTGCAGAGTTTTATCCAGCAGGTGCCGATCCAACTCGAGGAGGCGGCCCGTGTTGACGGCGCCAATCCGCTGCAGGTGTTTTTCCTCATTGTTCTGCCGGTAATAAAGCCCGGGCTGGCGGCTGCAGCGATCTTCACCTTTCGTATCGCCTGGAATGAGTTCATCCTGGCACTGATTCTCACCAACCGCGTCACCCGGACCATTCCGGTAAATATTTCCCTCTTCATGACCGAGCACAATATCGACTGGGGTCGGATCATGGCCATGGGCATGCTGATAGCCATTCCGCCTATTATCTTCACTTTTGTGGCCTCCAAGCAGATCATCACCGGCATGACCGCAGGTGCTGTCAAGGGTTGAACCAGACGATTAAAATACCGGTGGTCACGGTGTTATGGTAACGCTGCATGCTCCCTAACAGATCACTGATGACCGGCGCTGCCTTTGCCGCTCTTGCGCTCAACGGTATGACGCTCAGCTTTATCGGCACCAGCCTCCCTGCCATTCAGGCTTTTCTCGGGATCTCTATCGCCCAGGCCGGTTTGCTGATGGCGACCATCCAGGCAGGTTTTACCATTTTTTCGCTGGTCGCGGGGATTCTCTCGGATGCCCTGCGGCGTGAACGCATCGTTATGACCGGGTGCCTCTTGCTCTCGGGTGCGTCCATGCTTTTTTGCGCCCTGCCGTCATTTCCGGTAAATATTGTCATTATCGCCTGCATGGGGGCCGGAATCGGTTGCATTGTCAGTGGCACAAACAGTCTGCTGGTCGGCTTCTATCCCACCCGCAAGGGGACTATCCTGAATACCCACCATGTCTTCTTTGGCCTTGGCTGCCTTGTCGGACCACTTTTTGCCGGCTATCTGATCGCCCACGGAAATGGTTGGCGCCTTGGTTTTGTTGCCATGTCTGCCGTGTTGACGCTTGTGGGTATGCTGTTTTTCGCGGCAGGGGGAGAGCGATATCATCCTCATAATGTGGCAGTATTCGGTAAAGAGGTTGGCAACCTGCTCAAGGATAAAAGCTTTCAAATCATTCTTCTGGTCAATGGACTGGCAATCGGCAGCCAGGTGACCATCCTGCTGCTTGGGGTCACCTTTCTCATCGAGGCCAAAGGCTGCTCTGTGTCGACAGCAGGGATAACCCTTTCGGTTTTCTCCGCCTTTATCATGCTGGGGCGACTGGTGTGCAGTCGGCTGACAATGCTCCTTGGCCACACGACAATTATCCTGGCCCTCCTGTGGCTGCAGTTACTGACCCTTGTTCTTGCCTGGTATGGCGGGACCTGGCTTGCCGTCGTGGCAATCGGTCTCAGCGGCTTCACCTTCTCAGGCATATACCCGACATCTCTTGCCTTATCAGGGACGCTTTTTCCTAAGGTACAGGGCTCGGCACTGGGGATCCTCTCGACCACAGGCGGTTTAGGTTCGATCGTGCTCTGCTGGCTGACCGCCTTTGTCGCCGGCTTGACCAATCTCAATACAGGATTTAGCGTAATGATTCTGGCAAGCTTTCTCGCCTTGCTGGTTTTTCAGGTAAACCGCAGTTCTTTACGTTCATATGAGTCGGCACGGCAGTGAACGGTAAGGCAAGACCAATAAACATGAGCAGGCTGCGACTGACGGCAGTCGGTCAATACCAGCTGCGTAACAAGGAGAAATAGATGACAGGCTTACTCAAGGAAATAGCAACCAGACGCGCAAATCGTGCGCTCAGTGATAAACCATTATCCGAAGATATCATAGCCCGACTGATGACAGCGGCAACCTATGCCCCCAGCTGCTTCAACAGTCAGCCTTGGCGATTTATGGCGGTGACGGAGCCAGAGGCTCTGGTGAAGCTGCATGGCTCGCTCAGTGGCGGGAATTACTGGGCGAAAAAGGCGCCATTACTGGTAGCGGTGGCGACAAAGCCAGAATTTGATGCAAAATTAAGCGATGGCAGAGAATATGCTCTATTCGGCTGTGGCCTGGCCGTGCAAAACCTGCTGACCCAGGCGGTGAGTGAAGGGCTCTATGCCCACCCGATGGCGGGGTTCGATCCCCTGATTGTCAAGGAAGCTTTTGCCATTCCTGCCGAGTATATCGTTATCACCCTTATTGCCGTGGGCTACCCGGGGACTCTCGATGGCCTCAGTGAAAAACATGTGGCCGCGGAGCAGGGTGAACGTGGCCGCAAGCCGGAAGCAGAGGTGATCTGTCACAACAGCTGGGCATTTGACTGATTGACCTTTTTTGCTGCAACAAGGACTGCTCCGGTTCGGATGCCGCAGGATCAATCTCCTAGACGCGGCAGGATAAAAGCTGCGGCATCGGTCAGATCCTTGCGGAGGGCGGCGATGGTTTTGCTGCCATCACCCATGGAAAAACCGTTTAACATCTCCTGGTGACAGTCGATGGCATTGCTCAAATCCTTGTTGTCAATGGCATAGAGGTAGATATAGGGGTTGACCCGGGCGAGCAGGCGCTGGATCAGTTCGAGAAGCAGCGGAGAACCCGCATAGCAGTAGATTGCTTTGTGAAATTCGTCATTCTTGGTGATATATCCCTTCTGATTGACGCCAACCTGCTTTTTCATGGCCTCGAGGATACGCTTCACTTTTGGGACAGCCTCTTTCGGCCGCAGCTGACAGGCCTTGCCAACCGCCTCTGACTCAAGGATGAGGCGAATGCCCAGCACTTCTTTGAACTCATCTTTGGTGAGGTGGTTCACCTGGATTTTCTTGTTGCTTTCAACGACGAGAATATTCTCGGATGCGAGCTGCCAGACCGCCTCTCGGACGGGCAGGAGACTGACGCCGAAACTTTCAGCGAGACCGCGAAGGCTGATAACCTGGCCGGGCAGCAACTCCGCGCCAAGAATTTTACTGCGGAGCTGCTCGTAAACCTTCTGTCGCAATGTCACATTGGTAATTTTCTCAAGACTCATGGCTTGCCTTATTTGTTATATGTGATAACATATCACGTATGGCTGTTCTTTTACAAGCAACTATTTCAAGATATCGATAATAATTGTTGTTACGCAGTGCGAATTTGAGACGGTGCGGAGCCGCCGGATCCCTGTGCGCGCTTGCCGGTTTTTTACGGGCAACGCGTTCCTTGCATCCCGCACTCGAAACGGCTGCGTAGCAGAGAAGGTTACCGATTGGACCGTTTTTGGCAAGACCAATGGAGACGAATATGAGTAAAATCGATCAGATTACCCGAGAATCATGGATCCTGAACAATTTCCCGGAATGGGGTACCTGGCTTAATGAAGAAATAGAGGAAGAACAGGTTGTCCCCGGCACGGTTTCCATGTGGTGGCTCGGCTGTACCGGCATGTGGTTGAAAACAGAAGGCGATACCAACATCTGCCTCGATTACTGGACCAAGGCCGGCAAGAAAACCCAAAAAAATAAACTGATGAAGGACCAGCATCAGCATCAGCGAATGATCGGCTGCCGCAAATTGCAGCCCAATCTGCGCAATGTCCCCTGTGTATTAGATCCTTTTGCCATTAAAAAGGTCGATGCCCTGCTCTCTACCCATCATCACGGTGACCATATTGATGAAAATGTAGCAGCAGCAGTACTGCAGAATTGCGGATCCGCGGTGAAATTTATTGGGCCGCAGGCCTGCGTTGATCTCTGGACCGGCTGGGGCGTTCCTGACGACCGCTGCATCGTGGTCAAACCCGGCGATATTGTCACGGTTGGAGATACTGTAATCGTCGCTCTGGACTCCTTTGACCGCACCGAACTCGTCACCGCACCCCGGGGCGTGACATTAAAGGGGAACATGGTGCAGGAGATGGATCTGCTGGCGGTCAATTACCTGATCAAAACGCCTGGTGGAAACATCTATCATAGCGGCGATTCGCACTACTCCAACTACTATGCCAAGCATGGCAACGATCACGACATCGATGTCGCCTTCGGCTCTTTTGGGGAGAACCCGCGCGGCATGACGGACAAGATGACCTCGAGCGACATCCTCCGCATGGCGGAAAGCCTGAAATGCAAGGTGATCATCCCCATTCATCACGACATCTGGACCAACTTTCAGGCAGACCCGATGGAGATCAGGGTGCTCTGGCAGATGAGAAAAGATCGTCTGCAGTATGCTTTCAAGCCATTCATCTGGCAAGTGGGTGGAAAATTCACCTTCCCGGACGACAAGGATAAGCTCGAGTACCACTATCCGCGAGGTTTTGATGACGCTTTTGCCATCGAGCCTGACCTGCCGTTCAAATCACTACTGTAACCTGCAAGGAGCAGACAATGAGCAAACCATTACTCCAGGTGGCTCTTGACCATCTCGATATCCCGTCGGCACTAAAAGCCACCAGAGCCCTGGCTGGTGAGGTCGATGTACTCGAAATCGGCACTATTCTCTGTTATGCGGAAGGTGCCCGGGCCGTAGGGATCATCCGGGCGCTGTACCCGGAGATGACCATTGTCGCCGACCTGAAAGCGGCAGATGCAGGATCAACGGTAGCGGAAATCGTTTTTTCACAAGGCTGTGACTGGATGACGGTTATCTGCTGTGCCCCCTATGCGACCATGGAAGCCGCCTTGAAGGTCGCGCGCAAGTACGGGGGTGATATTCAGATCGAGCTCTACGGCGAGTGGACCTTCGAGCAGGCGGCGAAATGGCGGCAACTCGGGCTCACCCAGGCAATCTACCATCGAGGCCGTGATGCAGGTCTTGCCGGTCAGCAATGGGGGGAGGAGGATATAGGCAAGATCCGCCGCCTGGTGGACATGGGTTTTGAGGTGTCCGTTACCGGCGGTCTCTATGCCAAGGACCTGGGGATATTTAAAAAAATCCCGGTGAAATGCTTCATCGCCGGCAGAGGGCTGTACGGTGCCGAAGATCCGGCCCGGGCCGCACGGGACTTCAAGGACGCCATTAACCTGAACTGGTAGACGCCATGCAGAAAGAGGATATAACGCTCGGCATTTACGAGAAGGCCCTGCCCTACGGAACAGACTGGGAGCAAAAGCTCGCCACGGCCGAACGGCTGGGCTTTGATTTCGTGGAGATCTCCGTGGATGAAAGCGATGAGCGGCTGGCCCGTCTGAACTGGAACCGTGCAGAACGGAAGGCCTTCAGCCAGACGGTCCTCGACAGTCCGCTGAGCGTACCGACCATGTGCCTGAGCGGACACCGCCGCTATCCCCTGGGCAGTCATGACCGAAAGATTCGCAGACAGGCGCTCGAAGTAATGGAGAAGGCCATCGGGCTCGCCGTGGATACCGGTATCCGGACCATCCAGCTGGCGGGATATGACGTCTATTACGAAAACAGCGATGACGACACCGGTAACTGGTATCGGGAGGGCATGCAGAAAAGTCTGGAGATGGCCGCCCGGGCGCAGGTTATGCTTGCTGTGGAGATCATGGATCATCCGTTTATGAACTCTATCCGGAAGTTCATGGACTTGAAGCGGCAGCTCTTATCGCCGTGGCTAACGGTCTATCCAGATGTCGGCAATCTGAGCGCCTGGGGCAACGATGTCGGCGAAGAACTGACCCTTGGCATCGATCAGATAGTCTGTATTCATTTGAAGGAGACCCTGGCCGTGACCGCTCAGCATGCGGGAACCTTCAAGGAGGTTCCCTTCGGCACCGGCTGTGTTGATTTCCCATCACTTTTCAAGAAACTGCAAGAGCTCAACTATCGCGGCCCATTCCTGATTGAGATGTGGACCGAAAAGGCGGCGGAGCCTGAAAAAGAGATCGCCAAGGCCAGAGAGTGGATATTTTCGCGTATGCATGAGGGAGGGTTCATCCATGGATAACAGGATCAAGCAAGAGGTACTGGAAGCCAACCTGACACTGAAGGAGAGGGGGCTGGTCATCTTCACCTGGGGGAATGTCAGTGCTATCGATCGAAAAAGAGGTGCCGTGGTCATCAAGCCCAGCGGCGTTCCCTACGAAACCATGCGCGCTGAAGACATGGTGGTGGTTGACATGGCGGGCAAGGTGATCGAAGGTAATTACAGACCGAGCTCTGATCTGGCGACGCACCTCGAGATTTACCGCATGTTTCCCGAGTGCGGCGGGGTTGTCCATACCCACTCCCGGATGGCCACTGCCTGGGCCCAGGCGGGTGTTGATCTGCCGGCGTTCGGTACAACCCATGCCGATTATTTTTATGGTGCCGTTCCCTGCACCAGGCCTCTTAACGAGGCGGAAATTGCGGGCGCCTATGAGCATGAAACCGGCCGAGTTATTGTGGAAACCTTCACCAGTCGCAAGATTAATCCCATGGCTGTTCCCGCCGTGCTGGTCTGCGGCCATGGCCCATTCAACTGGGGAAGAGATGCCGTGAGCGCAGTGGAGAGCGCCATCGTGCTGGAAGAGATTGCCCATATAGCCTTTTCTTCCCTGGCCATTCAACCGCAACTGGTAACTATCCCCCAGAAACTCCTCGATAAGCACTATCTCCGCAAACATGGAGTCAACGCCTACTATGGGCAGAAGTAAGAGGGCAGTAGAATCGTTTTGATCTGAGCTGTGCGGAATGCTTATGAAATCCATTTTAACACTTGATATCGGCTCCTCTTCAATGCGGGCCGTGCACTACGATACAGCCGGCGGGTTCCTCCATTCCTGCAGCAGGGGAACTGTTCCCAGCTATCGGGGTGACAAGTGTGTGGAGTTGGATGCAGCTGGATTTGTCGACTCGCTGCTGTCACTGCTGCAGGAATCCTCTGTCTACACCAGGAAAGAAAACCTGGAGCTTCTTGCCATCAGCGTAACCTCCCAGCGCTCCTCGGTGGTGCCCGTCAATCGGCAGGGCGAACCGCTCACCCCCTTTATCATGTGGCACGACAAACGCACGGTTGAAGTGTGCAGGAAACTTCAGCCCTATGAGGATCGTGTTTATCAGAAGACCGGCCTCAGGATCTCTCCCGTCTTCTCTGCGGCAAAAATGACCTGGCTGCGGCAGGAGATGCCGGAAGTGTATAAAAATACGGCTAAAATGCTCGGTGTTCATGATGTTGTCATCCATGCACTGTGCGGCAGGTTCGTCACCGATCATTCTCTGGCGAGCAACACCTGCCTGCTGAATCTTGCCACCCGTCAATGGGATCAGGAACTGCTCGATATCTTTTCCGTTAGTCCAGCCCACCTCTGCGAGCTCATTCCTCCCGGCTCCGTCTGCGGGGGCACCACCAGCAGGTTGCGGGAGCGCACCGGAATCCCTGAGCATACCCCGGTAATTTCCGCTGGTGGTGATCAGCAGTGTGCCGCGCTGGGACTGGGAGTCATCGAAGAGGGCAAACTTAAATGTACCACCGGCACCGGGACCTATCTCATCGCCCATACCAATGCACCGATTATTGACGAGAAAAAACGCTTTCTGTGCAAAATCGGCGCAATTCCAGGAAGTTACAATCTCGAGGCGGGCCTGCTCACCACAGGTACGGTGTACCGATGGTTTTTCGAACAATTCTACCGTAATGGGAATGGATCTGCAGAAATTGAGCTGATGAATCAGGAAGTACTGACAAGCCCGCCGGGAGCCGGTGGGGTCATCCTGCTGCCCCATTTCGAAGGAAGCGGCGCACCCCATTGGAATCCGCAGGACTGCGGGGTGTTCTATGGGATGAACCTCTCAACCTCCCGCAGTGATATGGCCCGCGCGGTGCTGGAAGGCATTGTCATGGAGATGGGAGAAAACATTTCCCTGTTCAGGCAAAAACTCGGGACTGTCTCACAAGTGAGTATTTCCGGCGGCTTGACAAAATTCCCGGCATACAATCAGCTCCAGGCCGATGTATTCGGCTCGGATGTCGTTCTTCATGCAAACCGTGAATCAACCTCTCTTGGTGCCTGGATATCCGCAGCGGTTACCTGCGGTCTTTACGCTACCCATCAGGAGGCGCTTCATGCGATCCGGCCACCAGGATCGGAAAGGATATTCTCCCCTGACCGCAAGAAGACAGAGAGCTATAAGGGGCTGAATGCCCGGCGTAAAAAGCTCTATATGGCACTCCGCTCCATGACCGGGTGACTCGGATTTTGCCATTAACATTGTATCAGTTTTTGGAATTGGTCTGCACCTCCCCGATTAGACCGGCACTCTGTCGGCGTTAAGCGATACACCCTTCGTCCTGAATAATGCAGAGCTGTGGCCGCTATGTCTGCAGTGTCAAACCGGCATGCTTATAAATCATGTGGAGGGGATCGGCTATTCTTCCCGGTTGAATTCTCCGGAGATGACGGCTACGATATGAACGGGTGGCGACCGATATATGAATCGAAGCAAACATCAGGAGAAACACCCAGAATTTCTGAGCATGTGCATAAATGGTTCCCTGATGTTGCAAAATTGAATCCCCCACTGACCCCTTTGATAAGAAAAGCGTTTTGAACTATTCCCTCTTTCCCGTTATTGCGTTCATCAGCTTTCTGCTGACCGCGCTTCCTTTCACCTGCCGCTCGGCAACAATGGACAGTCCGCTCGAGCTGACCCAGGCGATCTTCAGGCAGGTCCCCTGTATGCGGGAAGAACAGTACAACTATCATAAAGACACCATCCGCTCGCTTTCCTACACCAGGATGCGCGCTCTGCGCGTCTTCTGCACCCTGCCGGACGTGAGTGCCGATCAGGCCATCCACGCCCTTGAGCAACTGGTATTTCAGCCAATTACCTTCGACCAGGTGCAGCTCCTGGAGTTTCTCTCGGATCTGCCCGGTGCAACCATGGCGGACGGCTGGCAGCTTATCAAGACGACCGGTGACCTGTCTTTTACTACCATGCAGGCGGTGAAGGCTATCAGCACCATCAAGCGATTGACTCCTGAAAAGATGTTTGAACTGGTCGGCCGAATAAGAAGCATGGATGAAAGCGGACACTGGGCGCTGAAAACCTTTTTTTCGATCAGCGATATCGATGCGCTCTCGGCGCTGAGCGGCCTTGATATGATTGCGCAGATGGACAAGGAGCAGAGCAGAGCGGCGGAGCAGACCGGCCTGATCGCCGACATTACTCCCGCATCTGCCCTGGCGATCATGGAGTACCTGCACAGGCTGACAGACGGCGATGCGGCAAACAGCCGGGCTCTTTTTGCCGATGACAAGACCACGGTGCATTCGGCCCTTTCCTGGCTTCAGTATTATTTCAGCCAATCCGAAACAGCCAGAGATGAGCGCTTTCAGGCACTCTCAGAGCTGCAAAAGGCAACGCTGCTTCGCGCTTTTTCACGAGCCTCTGATTATCATATTCGAAAGATAAATGACCTGCACAGCGTCACGGATGAATACGGTGCGGAGATAGGCACGGGAAGCCTGATAGCCAGCAGCAGAAGCCGTCTGGAATCACTGTTCAGCCGGCTGCACCCGGAGGCACAGGCCCGTTATCAGGAAGCCTTTTACCAGGGACTCAATACGTCCAAACGCAACGATGCGGTCAATGCACTCAAGCAGGCAACCGCCCGCGCCCGCAAACTGACTGCCCGGGATCTCAGCTCCGCCAACATCTATATCCTGCTATCGCACGGCAGCGAACTCTATGATTCATCTTTCAGAGACATTCTTGTCCCGGTTCTTCTCGATCGCATCGCAGCGTCTTTCAGGAGTAACCTGCTGGCCTTTCTGCTGGAGACTGACCCCCTGAACAACCATGTCTCAGATTTCATTGTCGGCTGCGCCCAGAAAGGTAAACTGACTGCTTTTTTCCCGGAAAACGCCGAGGAGCAGCGTAAAATTCTTGACCTGATTGCCGGCTCCGCCTTTCAGGACGAACAGAGCCTGATCCTTTTCTCGGCTACCTTCGCCACCCTGCTCGAAAAACTGCAGCCCGATGCCCGTACCTATCTGCTGGCAAAGATGATCGACTTGATCAGACAGCCGGCATCGACCTTTGCGCTGCAGCTCAGAGTCATTCTCCAGTACTATGGCGACAAGCACCCTGACCTGCTGAGTGAGGACGACCGGAGAAAAATTGCAGAACTCATCCAGCGCTACGGCCAGGTAAATCTCGCACCCTACATAACCACCGATTTCAAGCGCTGGAAAAAAGATGGGCGATTGCAGAGCCTGTCGATTTT
>JAHEMX010000064.1 GCA_024643445.1 Desulfobulbaceae bacterium
ACCGGTCTGGGCCTCTCTATTGCCCATGGCATTGTTGAAGAACACGATGGCTGGATCGATGTCGAGAGCAGTGTGCCCAATGGTGCCTGTTTTTCCGTTTACCTCCCCATGAAGGATATTGAGGCATGAAAGGGAATATTCTTGTGATCGAAGACGATCAGGATATGTGCGACATGCTGGAGGCAGGACTTTCCAGCAGGGATTTCACCGTTTCAACCTACATCTCGGGAAGGGAGGGGCTTGCAGCCGCCGATCTGCCGTCGACTGACGTCGTTCTTGCCGATATCAACCTGCCGGACCTGAATGGCCTGAAGATCTGCAATGCCATTGTGACCAACAGACCGGATATTCCCGTGATCATGATGACCGCCTTTGGCAGCATGGACACCGCAATAGCTGCAATCAGGGCGGGCGCCTACGATTTTATCACCAAGCCGCTCGATATGGATATCCTCTCGCTATCCCTGGAACGGGCGGTGCGGTACAGAAATCTGCAGGAAACGGTAAAAAAGCTCAGTGATGCGGTCAATCAGCCTCGACATTTCGAAAACCTGCTCGGAGAAAGTCCGGCAATGCAGGAACTTTTCTCGCAACTCAGCCGGATCGCCGATTCCGAAGCATCTCTGCTGATTACCGGTGAAAGCGGCTCGGGCAAGGATCTTACCGCCAGGGCAGTGCATAAGCACAGTCGCCGCAAAGACTATCCACTGGTTACCATCAATTGTGCCGCAATGCCCAGCCAGCTGCTGGAGAGCGAGCTGTTTGGTCACAAGAAAGGCGCTTTTACCGATGCTCGAACCCACAACAAGGGGTTGTTCCTGGAAGCAGACGGCGGCACCCTGTTCCTTGACGAGGTCGGCGAGATACCTCTTGCCCTGCAGCCCAAGCTCCTGAGGGTACTGGAGGAACGTTGCGTCAGACCTGTTGGCGGTACCACCGAACGTCCGGTTAATGTGCGGATCATTGCGGCAACCAACCGTGATCTCGAATCCGCTGTTGAGGATGGTCTTTTCAGGGAAGATCTGTTTTACCGGCTTAATGTGATAAAAATCGACCTGCCCCCCTTGCGTTCCAGGGGCGCGGATATTCTCCTTCTCGCGCGAAAATTTGTCGAACAGTTTTCCACCCTGCAGGATAAAGCGATAACAGGAATATCCGATGCGGCGGCAGAAAAGCTGCTTGATTACACCTGGCCGGGAAACGTCCGGGAGCTGCGCAACGCGGTAGAACACGCGGTTGCCCTTACCCGTTACGACAAAATCGTACCTGAAGATCTGCCGGAAAAGATACGGGTTTTCAGAAATGACTATATCCTTCTGGGAGCCCAGGATCCCATGGAACTGATTTCCATGGAGGAGATGGAACGTAGATATATCATGTATGTTCTCAAAACGACCGGTGGAAACAGGACCCTGACGGCACGCATCCTGCATGTTGACCGTAAGACCCTCTACCGAAAATTGCAGCGCTACGAGGAGCAGTAAGCCCCGGGTCAGCCTCCTCCTTACCTGGGTTGCCCCGATGCGGATTTATCTGGCTGAGGCATTTTGCCATCACGGGGAAAAACGCCCCATATCACTCTCTGTTGCAGGCTCATGTGCTCTGTCCAGCCAGGCACCATGCTTTACTGAACAAAGCCTTTCCTCGCCGTACAGCGATATTTCTCCCTCCTCTACCCACCGAGCCGCTCCGGGACGGGGCATAGTGCCCCGGCACCATTCTCCCGAAACCGCTTGCCTGTCATCAATTTATTCTGTTATATCAATCAATAACTAATAGGGAGAGGCATTGGCACGCATATTGCTGTTCGGTGAGTTGGTATTTTAATTCACTTTCATATTAGGCAGAAAGGTTGGGTATGAGAATAATGATAGGCATTACTGAGGAACCGAGTAACATAAAAAATCTCCTGTCTACCTATAATGGCAATGCCAGGTCCCTGACGGAGATTGGCCCCTTTGTTTCAAAAGTAGAGGCACTTAACTGGCTGGTTTATCTGAAAAGCAGAATCGGGGATATTGAAGAGATTATACCAGAACGCCAATCGAGCAACGGTGCTGTCTGGTATGGCTTTACTTTCGAGTATGTCGGAATGCAACGCCCAGGGGTGAAACCTTCTGTTGACAGCAGAAGTCAATGCTGATTTTCCCGCAGACAGCAATTACCCGGAAAACGGCTGTTCCTGCCACACCCGCTTCTATTTTTCAGGAACGGCTGTGCTCCTGGATCTTCAACTCTCTGGCTTTAGGACATCTGCGTGCCAGGAAAAATGATACCGGCCTGGACGAAATGATGAATTGTGGGTCCGAAACAGTAAAGATGAACAAGACTGCGCCAGTCTGAGACAAGAACCCTTTCGGGCGACCCATGATACGCCATGGTGCCTGGGGACCTATTCTAACGAGGAATGATGGATACCTTCTTGCTTTCCCTTATAGTTTTGTTTGCCGGCGGCATATTTTCATTGCTGACCTACCGTCAGTTCAACCTGATGAAAGGAGCTTACATCGCCATTACTGCCATCGGCTGCCTGGCAGGGCTCTTCTCGATCATGACGCCGCTGCAGGAGCCGTCGGTCGTCGTGACATTTTCCCGGCCATGGCTGCATCTCTTTACCCTCTCCTTTACGCTGGACGCCCTTTCAGCCTTTTTTCTCATTCCGATCTTCGCTGTCTGTCCGCTCGCCGTGCTCTACAGCTTTCACTATATGGATAAAGCCGACCGGAAGGGGAGCACCGGGGTAAACTTTTTCTTTTTCAATATCCTTATCGCTTCGATGGCACTGGTGGCCACCGCTGACAATATCATCAGCTTCGCGCTCGTCTGGGAGATTATGTCCATATCTTCCTTTTTCCTGGTCATATACGATTACCAGAAGGAAGAGACGAGAAGAGCCGGTTACATCTATTTCATCTTTTCCCAGGCCGGTGCCATGTTTATCTTCGCCGCTTTCGCGCTCGCCTACAGCCGGACGGGATCCTACGATTTTGCCGCCTTTGCCGGCATGCCGGGGACTATCAAGATCATCGTGTTTTTTCTCGCCCTGGTCGGCTTTGGTTCAAAAGCGGGCATTTTTCCGCTGCACATGTGGCTGCCCCATGCCCATCCGGCTGCTCCGAGCAATATTTCGGCAGTTATGTCCGGGGTAATGATCAAGATGGGAATCTACGGCATCATCCGTCTTTACGCAGTGCTCGATGTAACAGACTTGATTTTTGGCCAGACCCTGCTCACGCTCGGTGCGGTTTCAGGCGTGTTAGGTGTCGTTTATGCGCTCGGCAAACATGATCTGAAGAAGCTCCTGGCCTACCATAGTGTTGAGAATATTGGCATTATTCTGATCGGTGCCGGTATCGGCATGATCGGCATCGCCTCTGATAACATGGTTATGGCAAGTTTCGGTTTCGCCGGCGGCCTCCTGCATGTGCTTAATCATTCTATTTTCAAGTCCCTGTTATTTCTTGGGGCAGGAGCCGTGCTGCAGAAAACGAAAACCAGACATATTGACCAGCTGGGCGGTCTTATCAAGCGTATGCCGATTACCGGCAAGAGTTTCCTGATCGGTTCCGTATCTATATCCGGTCTCCCTCCTTTCAACGGTTTTGTCAGTGAGTTTTTGATCTACTATGGAGCCTTTCATGGCCTGACGTTGAGCGGTTCCTCCTTCATTTTCACCATGTTTGGCATTATCTCTCTGGCCATAATCGGCGGCCTTGCAGCGGCCTGTTTTTCCAAGGTCGTCGGGGTGGTTTTTCTTGGTGAGCCACGATCGGAAAATGCAGCCATGGCGGTTGAAGCCGGTGGCACCATTACCCTGCCAATGATCATTCTTGCAGCGTCCTGCCTGGTGATCGGTATTTTCCCCGACCCGTTTGTACAGAGTGCTTTTTCCGGAATGAGAGCTATCAAAGTGCTGGTTCCCGTTACAGCGCCAGAGGTAGCAATAGTAACCGCTAATCTCGCTCTGGCTGCCCGCCTGTTCCTGGGAATGCTGCTCTTCAGTTTAGTGCTTCGAAAGATCTTTTATCGCAACAAGGTGATAGAGAGAGGTCCAACCTGGGGGTGCGGTTTTACCCAGCCGACGGTAAAAATGCAGTATACAGCCACTTCCTATGCCAGGAGCGTTATCAATTTCTATCGTCCCTTTGTGTTGATCAGGGACAGCTATTCAGGCATCAGCAGGATATTCCCCGGACGAACCACCTATGAGACACGAGTGGATGATATAGCAGAGACAGCACTCACCGATCAGGTTGTCACACCTATCCTCTATCTTTTAAGTAAATTCAGATGGATACAGCATGGGCACATCCAACTTTATATCGCCTATATCGTGGTGACAATCATCGTATTACTCCTGTTTCTATGACAGAAAAAGAACGGAGGTCCAGACAGAGGTAAGCATGGAATCATATCTATCACTCGCCATAGCAATCCTGGCAGCACCACTCTTCCCCGGAATCATTTTAAAGGTGAAGGCTTTTTTTGCGGGCAAAAAAGGACCGCCGCTGCTGATCAAATACTACACCCTGGCCAAGCTTTTACAAAAAGGGTCGGTTTACAGCAACAGCACTAGTTTTGTTTTTACCCTCGGGCCGACGGTCTCGCTTGCTTCGGCACTCGTTGTCCTGCTCTTTTTTCCCTTTGCCGGCGCAGATCCGCTCTTTTCCTTTCACGGAGATGTTATCGTTCTCTTCTATCTCATGGCGATAGGCAGGTTTTTCACCGTTATTGCAGCACTCGACACCGCATCACCGTTTGAAGGGATGGGGGCTGCCAGGGAAGTTTTTTTCTCAACCCTGGCAGAAGCTACCATTTTTACCATCCTGATTCTTTTTTACCGGCTGAACGGCTCACTCAGTTTTGCTGAATACTTTACCGGAGAAAATCCCATTTCCCTGGCGGGAGCTTCAGGCGCACTGCTGCTTTTTGCCATTGTTTCGTTGTTCATGGTACTGCTGACCGAAAACTCGAGGGTACCGGTGGATGATCCAGCAACCCACCTTGAGCTCACCATGATTCACGAGGTCATGATCCTTGATCACAGTGGCCCGGACCTGGCTCTCATAGAACTTGGAGCTTTTTACAAGCTCTTCTTCTATTCCGCCTTCATCACGCATCTCATGTACCCCTTTACCCTGGCTCATGGGATAAGTAACGGGGTTATATTCTATATCATTATTGCCATTATTTATGGAGCTGTGGGAATGACAGAGTCAATAATGGCGCGGTACAAGATGAACCTGGTGCCAAAATTCATCCTCACCTCGTTTGCCTTGGTCTTCTTCGCCGCCATCCTCACCATGGGAGTCTTTCAATGATAAACTTTACCGAAGCAATTCTGGTAATTATCCTTCTCTCGGTACTCTTCTCCCTGGGATCAACCAGGCTGCTGGCGCTGGTGAGGATCATGGTACTGCAGGGGGTCGCTGTCTCCCTCATCCCTCTATTTTTGAAAGATCATGGCACACTGGGAAGCGGCCCGATCATCTTTTTTCAGGTCATGATCCTGATCAAGGGCGTACTCATTCCCGCCCTTCTCTATTTGGCTGTCAAACGGGTGGCCATAAAGCGTGAAATTGAGCCATTTATCGGTTATCACGCCTCGATAATGACCGGTCTGGTCATTATTCTCGTTTCCGTCTTCATCACCAACCACCTGCGCCTCTCCCTGCCGACCGGCCAGGCCACCCTCCTGATTGCCGCTATCACAACCATGGCGTCAGGTTTTTTTCTGATGATGGCCAGGAAAAAGGCGATTACCCAGGTAATCGGCTACCTGATGCTGGAAAACGGGATCTATCTTATCGGTACCGCGCTGACCAAGCACAGCCATACGCTTTATATTGTCGAATTCGGTGTGCTGCTCGATCTTTTGGTCGGCGTTATGATCATGGGGATCATCCTGAACAATATCAACACTGCCTTCGATGATGTCGATACCACCCTACTTGGACGCTTAAAGGATTGATGCCATGATTGAATTTGTATTTATACTACCGATAATAACGGGTCTTGTCGCTCTTTCCCTGCCAGCACCCATGGGTAGAGTGTTGTTATTGATCACGGCCTTCCTGCACCTGCCACTGTCAATCATCACCTGGATGGGTAAACTGACACCAACATATCCTCACCTGTTCAGCAGTTCTCCTGAAGGGTTGCTGATTCTTCTCCTGACGTCCTTCATCTTTGCCTGCATTTCGATTTATTCATTTTCCTATGTGGATGAGACGGTGATTGCAAATAAACCCGTTTTCAATTGCTGCATGATGCTCTTTCTCGGCACCATGTCCATGGTGACCCTTTCCGACCATCCTATCGTACTGTGGATCGCCATTGAAGCGACAACCCTGGTCAGCGCACCGCTGATCTTTATTCACCGGTCCAGAGAGGCGCTCGAAGCTACCTGGAAATACGTGATCATCTGTTCGGTCGGCATTGCCCTAGCGCTGCTTGGCTGTTTTTTTATAACCCTGTCCATGGACATCGGAAATATCGACACATCCCTCACCTTCAGCGCACTCTATGATGTCGCTACCAAGCTCGATCCCCTGTGGTTAAAAGCGGGATTTATTTTTGTGGTTATCGGCTTTGGCACCAAGATGGGACTCGCCCCGATGCACACCTGGCTGCCGGATGCGCATAGTCAGGCACCGAGCCCCGCCTCCGCGCTGCTCTCCGGCGCTCTGCTCAATTGCGCATTCCTCGGTATTTACAAGGTACACGTGCTGATGGCGGTTGCCGGTCTCCAGGAATTCTCCGGCAATGTCCTGATTGGTTTCGGTCTTGTCTCGATGTTCGTCGGAGCAATCTTTATTATCAGCCAGCCTGATTACAAGAGAATGCTGGCCTATTCAAGCATCAAGAACATGGGCATCATTTCCTTCGGTGTCGGCATTGGCGGATTTGCTTTGTATGGCGCCTTTCTCCACATCCTCCATCATTCCCTGATAAAATCATCACTCTTTCTCTCAGCCGGTAACATCCTGCTTGCTTTTGGCACAAAGCGGGTACAGCGGATCGGCAGGGTGATTAATTATCTCCCCAAAACCTTTGTCTCCTTTTTCGCCGGTTTCATCGGCATCTCGGGTCTGCCGCCCTTTGGCCTGTTTATCAGTGAAGTTATCATTATTATCGGAGCATTCCAGCAGCAACATTATATCAGCGTCGGGTTGTTCCTCGTGGCCCTGACCCTTGTCTTTGCCGGGGCCGGCCGCATTTTCATGTCTCTATCGTTTGGCGAATATTCGGAGAAAATTGAAGTTGGTGAACGACCGCTCCGACTGCTGCCGCCCTATGCTCTGCTGCTGGCATCGGCTGTCCTGTGCGTCTGGATACCGGATGTCGTTTATGCTGCAATTCTTGATTCAATCAAAATGATCGGAGGGACTTTTCATGGATAACCTCCTGGAGATTCAAAACGGTATTGCTATTTCCCGGGCCTCCGTACCGCAGGTTCCCTCTGATGTGTTTTTTAAATCGCTCTCCGAATTTGTTAAAAACGAGGGGTATATTGTCCAGTTCTTTGCTTACCAGGAAGAGAGGAGCTATCGGTTACTGGCGGTTGTTCGCAATACCAGGTTGTTTGTTATCGGCACGGAGGTAGGAAAGACATTTAGGTCCCTGACCGGAGCCGTGAGCGAAAAATTCCACCTGTTCGAACGGGAGATTGCCGAACAGTTCGGGCTTAAACCGGACGGGCATCCCTGGCTGAAGATGGTCAGGTATCATAAGAATTATACCGGTGAGAAAGATGTTTTCGGGAACCATTACCAGGATGACATTCCCGGCAACTATCCCTATTTCACGGTTGAAGGTGAATCCATCCACGAGGTTGCCGTCGGTCCGGTTCATGCCGGCATTATCGAACCGGGACATTTCCGGTTCCAGTGCGCAGGGGAGGAAGTGCTGCACCTGGAGATCCAGCTCGGCTACCAGCATCGCGGCATTGAAAAAATGCTGCCGGACCTGCCGCAAAAACGGCTGCCGATCATCGGCGAATCCATTGCCGGTGACACCTCGATCGGCCATAACCTCTGCCTCTGCCAGGCCCTTGAGGCCCTTGCCGATATTCCCGTTGACCGGGGAGCGAGCATCATTCGAACCATTGCCCTGGAACTTGAAAGGATAGCGAACCATATTGGAGACCTCGGGGCACTGAGCGGAGATGTTGCCTTTAACCCGCCGGCTGCCTATTTCGGCCGGATACGAGGGGATTTTCTCAACCTGCTGCAGGTGTTATGCGGTAACCGCTTCGGCAAGAGCCTGGTTCGACCCGGCGGTGTAACACAAGTAATTGGAGAAGAACAGCTCCGGATCATACGCGAAAAACTTACTGAAATAACGCCCGAAATTGAACATGTCTGCGATCTGCTCTTTACCGCTCATACGGTTCAGGCACGATTCGAACACACCGGCACCGTAACAGAGGCGATGGCAAAGGATCTCGGCCTGGTGGGTTTTGCGGGCAGAGCCTGCGGCATAGCCTATGATGCACGGATCTCATTCCCGACGGAGTGTTACGCCGAGCTTCCCGGCAACAGCAACCACGTCACCAATGGCGATGTCAACAGCCGGGCCACGGTAAGACGGGAGGAAGTCATGCATTCCCTTAAACTCATCGGCCTGCTGCTCGATAAGTATGAGGTGTTTATGGATAGCTTGATAGCAGTGCAGATGCGGGATCACGACCTGAAGCCGGATGCGTTTGTGGTCACCATCAATGAAGGATGGAGAGGTGAGATCTCGCATTGCCTGCTGACCGATGGCAAGGGCAAGCTGCAGCGCTACAAGATAAAAGATCCTTCATTTCATAACTGGACCGGTCTGGCCATGTCTCTGAGGAATCAGGAGATCTCGGACTTTCCCTTATGCAACAAGAGTTACAATCTCTCCTATTGCGGATTTGACCTGTAACATCAGTGAGAGTGCGCAACAACTGACCACGCAGAGACACAAAAGGTTTTTACCATGCTGAAGATCATAAGAAACAAGCTTGAACAAGGGTGCAAAACCACGGCCTACCCCAAAGAACCGATTTCCCTCTACCGGCGCTACCGGGGCCTGCCCGTCATTGATAAGAACTGCCATACAGACATCGTCAGTCGGTGCGCCGCAATCTGTCCCCAGGATTGCATCGACTCCGCGGATAAAACCATTGATCTGGGACGCTGCACCTTCTGCGGTCATTGCGAGACGGCGGGCAATGGCGGTTTTGTCAGGTTCAGCCAGAATTTCGAGATGGGAGCAGCTGATCGCCAGGACCTCATTACCGACGGCACTCTTCCCATCCTTGCAGCACACGCAAAACAGCATTTCAAGAAGCTCTTCGGCCGTTCACTTCAGCTTCGCCAGGTTTCTGCAGCTGGCTGCAACTCCTGCGAGGCGGATACCAACGTGCTGAACACCCCGTTCTTCGACCTCTCCCGTTTCGGCATCGATTTTGTTGCCTCGCCGAGACACGCCGATGGCATCCACGTAACGGGGCCCATTTCCCGCAACATGAAACAGGCGCTTTTGGACACCTATGACGCGGTTCCTTCTCCAAAAGTTGTCATTGCCAGCGGATGCTGCTCCATCTCGGGTGGACCATTTTACGGCAGCGAAGAAATTGTCGGCGACCTCAGCAGCCTGCTCCCGGTCGATCTTTATATTCCCGGATGCCCTCCCCACCCGCTGACTACCCTGCACGCCCTGTTGAGCTACTTTAAATAACAGCGCAGCGCACGGCCTCCCCGAGCGTCAATCGGAACGACCGGGCAGCGCAGAGGATGTGACCGACGAGACCATGGAGCTGTCCCAGCGGAAAAGGGCTCTGGAATTTTTACAGCTCATACAATGATGTTTCGTCATTTCCCCAGGTTGCGATAAAAACGATACCAGTAAGCCTTGATCCACCGCCAGAGCTGGCGTGGATGGTCAAAGAAACGGGCCTTCAGATAACCGGGCCCGTCAAGGACCCCGTAATAGAGTTGCAGCCACCATTGCGACGGCCACAGTGTTTCCCTTGCCAGCCCAGACATTTCTGAAATCCTCACCGTTTTCAAGCGGCGCAGCGGCCATCCCCGATAAGGTGAACCGGGACGGGAAGGCCGATCAGTGCCATCAGGTTCAAGCAGAGCCGCCTGCTGTTCCTGCCAGGGAGTCAGGTGATTAATGCAGACAAGAAGGGTGCGCAGGGCCGGGTACTCTGAGAAAAGCTCCGGCCATTTGATGCTCTCATGGAATCCCTCGACGAGATTCACGATATCGGCAACATGGATGAACCTGAACTCCTCGTAGGTAAGCGGTGCCCGGAATCCGTGCAGGTAGATGTACCAAAGGCTGTCCTTGAGATTGAGTGTCTGCGCCAGGTGCTGATCTATATAAAATGTTTGAGCAGTTTCTGATGATTTTTCAAACGGCCACAAAGGATAATCTGCATGAAAGGGCAGAAGATTATGGTGCACTTCGATACTCACCGCCAGCCCCTGAATCGATTTTGTCAGCGGCGCGAGATGATAATAATCGGAAGGAATATCGTGAATATTGTCGGGTTGATAACCGAGATCAAGAAGGGTCCTCTCGGCTTTTGCCAGATCCGCTTTTCTTGTCAACAGGTCGATATCGCGCATAGGCCGATAGGCGGGAGAACCGTAGGCAAGATGAGATAATGCTATTCCCTTGACCAGCAGCAGCTCGATTTCTTCCTGGCGAAAAGCGGCAAGGATTTCACTGATAGCAATGTTTCTTACACTGCTGGCACGCCTGCTGCGCAGGTGCAGGGCGACAAGCATGCGTCGTATTGCGTCCGGCAGGGGAAAGCCTATCTCGCTGATATGCTTGTAGAGCAGGGGCGCAATTCCCTGCCGTTCAGCCTCATGAACGAGGTTTTCCCAGGCCGGCTGCGCCGCGGCATAGTTTGCCAGGGACTGCTGCAGAGATGCATACATGACCTGGTGGCCATGTTCACGCGCACAAAGACCTAAAATAGTCCGTATCATTCAGTCCTGTTTGATAGCATCAAGCACCGTATCGAGTGCTTCCCCGAGACCGTGGAAGTCCCCATACCTGATTCGATAGGCCGGCACCGAGCGGGCAAGCTGAACAACCCGGTCAAAGCCATGATTTTCAAGGTTTCTGGCGTTCACGTGACAGTTCATCAGAGACATGCAGAGCTTTGCCGGCGACACCTTCTCAATAATCAGCGAGGAACCCGCTTCATAGGCCGGTAGAAACATCAGCTCAGGTATTGACTGCAGAGCAGAAAAATGTGGATTGAGCCAGCGATGCGGTACGATAGCGCCGTGATTGTCCTCGGGAAGATCAGCCGACCACTCTTTTCCGAGCAGTCTTTTGATTTCAGCCACCGTTGCCGATTTCAGACAGACAGGGCGGCTGAAGAACTGGACTGCTCCGTGCTCCGGGAGAAAAATCAGTTCATCGGTGAGATAGGAATAGCCGTGCGCCGTTAACCAGGCCGTCAGCGTACTCTTGCCGGCCCCGCTCTTCCCCGGCAGAAGTATGACGATGTCGCGACGACTGACCGCCCCGGCGTGAAGGGCCACCCCCCCGCCTGCATTGTTGAGCAGGTGGTAGATAACC
>JAHEMX010000515.1 GCA_024643445.1 Desulfobulbaceae bacterium
TTTAACAGCGCTCGAGATAGTAGCCAGACCGCGTGAGGCCGTCTGTGCGTTTCGGGAGATGGATTCGACCATCGTTTCTATTGCCGCATCACTGCTCATATTCTTCCCCTTTTCGATTAGTCCTTCCTCACACAAGAACAATATTGTCTCGATGAATCACCTCGTCACTATCCTTATAACCCAGTATCTCCTCTATTCTGCTTGAGTGGTGACCGATAATTTTCCTGGTATCTTTGGAATTATAGTTTATCAAACCAACAGCCAGAATCTTTTCGTCCCGGTCAAGACAATGCACGGCCGCCCCCACCCCGAAATCGCCTTGAACCGAAATAATTCCCGAAGGAAGCAGGCTTTTGTTGTTCTCGGTCAGGGCCCGGCAGGCGCCAGCGTCAAGCACCAGACCGCCTTGTGGTTTGAGAACGGAGGCAATCCAGCGCTTACGGCTTTTAACCCGTTCAGAGCTGGGAAGGAAAAAGGTTCCGATCATCTCGCCGCTGAACAACTTCTGCAGGATCTCATGTTCTTTGCCGGGACCAATGAACGAACAGCCTCCCCCTGCCGCCACTATTTTAGCGGCATTCAGTTTTGAACGCATCCCGCCGGTACCCAGGCTGCTGGTAACATTTGCCACCAATGCTTCGACCTCCTCGGTAATCGTCCGTACCGTATAGAGCGGCTGAGCAGATGGATCAGCGGCCGGATCACCGGTATAAAGTCCACTTACATCAGTCAGACAGATAAACATATCCGCTTCAATAAGGTTACAGATGTGGGCACCAAGGGTATCATTGTCACCAAAGCGCAGTTCCTCAACCGAGACGGTATCGTTTTCGTTTATAACCGGTATCACACCAAATTCGAACAGCGTCATCAGCGTGTTGCGCACATTAAGATACCGCTCTCGCTTGGCAAGATCGGCATGGGTGAGGAGCACCTGGGCAATCGATTTCCGATGAGAATCAAAGGCCTGCTCATAGGCCAGCATCAGGCAGGGCTGCCCTATGGCGGCCAGGGCCTGTTTTTCCTTTATGCCAAAGCCTGAATTCTTTTTATAGGACATCTTCTTTATGCCAGCAGCAACCGCCCCGGAACTGACAAGTATGACCTCCCGGCCAGTGTTGTGAAGAAAGGAGATATCACGGGCAATATTGCCGATGACGTCAAAAGCCAGAGTGTCCGACCTTGTAAGGACAGCGCTTCCGACCTTTATAACAATTCGCCGGGCCTTGTCGAAAAGGGTCTGTCGCAGATACAGACCTTCGTCTATTGATAGTTCTTCAATCATCATTCGCTGAATCTTCCCGGCTTGTATCTTGGTTGTCAATGGTAGCAAGCATGGTGACAAGAACCTGCTTCAGCCTGTCGATACCGTCTCCGGTCAACGAGGATACCGGGACTGTTTCGTTGCCGAGCAGGCTGAACTCATCTGCGATCTCCGCGACCATTTCGGGATCGACAAGATCGGTCTTATTGAGCACGACGATTTTAATACGATCAAGCAAATTTTGCTTATATTTCCTTAATTCCGTTTCGATGACATGGAAGTTGTCCAGGTAGGCATCGGAGGATATATCGACGACATGGAGAATAACGGATGTGCGTTCAATATGTTTCAGGAATTGGTGACCGAGTCCAACTCCCTCATGCGCTCCGGCGATGAGTCCGGGTATGTCGGCTATGATATAAGGAGGATGGTATTTGAACTGAAGTACGCCGAGTTGAGGCTCAAGCGTGGTGAACGGATAATCAGAAATTTTGGGGTTGGCCGCCGAGAGCATCGCCAGAAGGCTTGATTTTCCGGCATTCGGCAAGCCGACGAGACCTACGTCTGCAATGAGTTTCAACTCTATACGGAGCCAGCGCTCATCCCCGGTTTTTCCTTTCGTAGCGGTCCTTGGTGTTCGATTGGTGGCACTGGCAAAATGCGGATTACCGAGGCCGCCTCTCCCTCCTTTTGCGGCAATAAACTCCTGTCCTGCTTCGGTGAAATCAGCGAGCAGCTCACCTGTTTCGGCATCTTTTATGATAGACCCGACCGGTACTTCGAGGGTGAAACTCTTTCCTCTTGCGCCGTGCATGTCGCTGCCCTTTCCATGGGTGCCGCGTTCTCCCTTGAAATGCGAACGATACTTGAAATCAACGAGTGAATGCAGGTGCCTTGAGGCCTTGATAATGACATTTCCACCCCGGCCGCCGTCGCCCCCATCCGGTCCGCCTTTGGGAACATACTTTTCTCTTCTGAAACTTACGCAGCCGTCGCCCCCATCTCCCGCCTTGACAAAAAATTTAGATTGATCAATAAAAGACATGGCCTTGTAACCCCGTAACAGAAGAAAACACTACCATAAAAAAACTCGATCATCACCGGAGCAATGATCGAGTTAGAGAGAGGAAGAACGGCCGCTACGGCTGTTCTTGTCAACGTATCTAGACTGACGGGTAGACGCTTACCCTTTTCCTGCTTTTCCCAAATTCCTCGAAGGTAACGACACCGTCTACTTTGGCGAACAGGGTATAATCCCGGCCACATCCGACGTTAGTTCCCGGATGGATCTTGGTTCCCAGTTGCCGGACGAGGATATTACCAGCCCGGACAATTTCCCCACCAAACTTTTTAACACCCCGTCTTTGCCCCTGGCTGTCACGTCCGTTTCTTGAACTTCCGCCTGCTTTTTTATGAGCCATTGCGCACTCCTTTCACGATTCGTACAGGTGTGGTCTTCATACCTGCTTTAATCATATGGTAATTTCGTCAATTTTCAGAGACGTGTATGGTTGCCGATGACCCTTCATCAGACGATAACCCTTCCGTTTCTTTTTCTTGAAAACATTGATTTTTCGATGTTTTCCCTGTTCGGAAATAGTTGCTTTCACCTTGGCGCCATCGACGATCGGCTTACCTACTACGGTATTGCCGTTCTCAACAACCAAGAGTACATCGTCAAGTTCAACCGTGTCTCCCACGTTTCCTGGCAGTTTCTCGACCCTCACCTGATCACCGGTGGCAACCTGATACTGCTTTCCGCCCGTTTTTATTATTGCATACATTATATAAACCTCATTTATTTATGCCTGTTTCTACCTG
>JAHEMX010000516.1 GCA_024643445.1 Desulfobulbaceae bacterium
TTTCCCGGGTGCTTCAGGGCTGCATGGGGCGAAACGCTGGCCCTATTTCGCCGATCTTGCCGGCCGCCTGCTTGACCATGGCAGACAGGTCGTCACCATCCCGGGACCGGAGGAATTCGATCTCTGCCGAACCATTCCCGGTTCGATGCTCGTTGAGCCTGGCGGTTATCATGACTTTTTCACTCTGGCGGGCCTTGTGCGCCGGGCCGGATTTGTCATCGGCAACGATACCGGTCCAACCCACATTGCCGCCCATCTGCAATGTCCCGGCCTGGCGCTGTACGGGCCTCATACTTCGCCTGCCAGTACCGGTATCCAGCATTCCCGATTCAGCTGGATCGAGGCGCCGAAGCTGTCTGAACTCTCTGTTGATAGTGTCTGGGAACGGGTAGATGAGCAGATCTCCTGCCAGAGCCCCGCACGATAGCTCAGGAACGGCTCCGAGAAGTCGGGCCGGCGGAACCGGCCTCCATTTCCTGCAGAATATCCGCCGTTATCTCACGAACCTGGGGATGGGGGTCCTGCCGCATCTTCCTGATGAGCTCTTTTGCCTCCGGGGTGGCGATAATCCCCAGAACAGAGACCGCTTCTCCGCGGATATGCGGCTGTTCAGAACCGAGCAGCGGCACAAGCGAGGGTATGGCCTGCTCCAGCAGAGCACCATGACTGGTTTTCAGCTCCTCGAACAGGACTGAAACGCCAAGCCGGACGTTGAATCGTTCGTCGTCAAGAATGGCACCGGTCCACGGGAAATAGTGCGGTTCACGGCGGAACATTGCGGCAATGTTTTCCACATGGCCCATGTCCAGAAAATCCTTGATGACGCGCAGTAACTCACTGTCGCTCACTTCATTCACAATCCGCCGGTCCCTGATCTGCTCTATCATGATCGATTAATTCATAAGAATGAGCGGGGTCGGAAAAGCGCTCTCGTTACCGGCCCGTATGGCGCCGGTATTGTCTGCAGGTGTCGGTAATGCTAGGTCCGACGGAAAACAATAACAAAAATATCCGTCCCTTGTTTTTTAAATAATGATACTTAAACTAATAGTTTAAGTCCAGATTATCTGGGCGTGTCCGGCGGTGTTCTCTCTTCTTGTTGCGATAAAAAATTTCTTAATGGGGTGGTTATTATGAAGCGGTCAAAACTGGTTTTGCTCTCGTGCTTGACTCTATTTCTGCTGATCGGCGGGGCTGTCATTGGTTCTGCGGCAGATATGGTAATGGGTGAGAAGGTCGTTTTTCGCAAAACGGCCGACAATTTCATTATCATGTTTGACTCCTCAAGTTCCATGGGTGATCGCTATGGCACAGGTGACATGCTGGAGATCGATGCTGAAAAACAGATTCTCAGGGAAATGTTCGCAACGCTCCCGGAACTGGACTGGAAGGCGGGCATCTACAGTTTTACTCCCGGCTGGTCGATGAGCCATTTCAAGCCGCTGCTCAGCATGCGAACCTACAGCAAGAACGATTTTGCCGGCGCGGTTGATTCCCTGCCGGGCAACCCGTCAGGCTACACACCGCTCCAGGGCGGGCTTGTCGGTGTGGGGGAATTGCTGGGCACACTCTCTGGTAAAACAGTAGTATTTCTTTTCACCGATGGTCAATATTCGGCTGAACCAGGCTTCGCTTCTCCCGGAGCTATCGCGAAGGGCCTTGCCGAAAAGCATGATGTCTGTTTCCGGGTGATAGCTACCGGAGAGAAAAAGGGAGAGTACCAGGCAATCAAGAATATATCTTCGGTCAACGAGTGTTCGGCGTTCGTGGTCTTTGCCAATTTGCCGGGTAGTCCCGAAAAATTGACAGACATCCTTTTCAAAATGGAAAGGATAGCTGAGCAACCCGTCGTCAAAAAGGAGGTTGTCGGCTTTGTCGCGGGCAAGGTACTCTTCGATTTTGACAAGTCTGTTATCAAGGACGACAGCAAGGATGCACTGATAACTCTCAGTATCTACCTGAAGGAAAACCCGGACAAGAGAGTGGTGTTCGCCGGTTTCACCGACAATGTCGGTACCGATGAGTACAACGTCAAGCTCTCCAAGCGGAGGGCTGAAAGTGCCAGAACCTACCTGGCGGATAAAATGGGAATCACCGCGGACCGCATTACCCTCAGCTGGTTCGGTGAGAGTGATCCGGTGGCAAGTAATGATACCGAAGCGGGCCGGACCGAAAATCGTCGGGTAACGGCTGTCATTACCGAAAAGTAGACTCGATCTGAACACACCGGGAGCCGTCTCTGTCCGTCTTCCGGTGTGTCGTTTCCCGGTTATTTCTCCACGGCTCTTTGCCGGTCCCTCTCTGTCCGGTCCTGCAGTGAGTATCATCGGAATTCCTGCCTCCCAACTTCCCTGTCGGCGGCTGCTCTGTCGTGCCGGTTTATCCGTACCGGAATGCTGCGGCAAAGTCCCTCCATCCGATAATAGTTTGACCTCGATGATGGTTTGTCATATATCTGACAGGAGTATGTAAAGATGCTGTTCGTCACTATCTTGCACCCACGATTCAGCCTGGCACCCCTTCCATGAAGAGAGCTTGTGAGCAGATGAGCCGTTTGAATTATCCACTGAAATTAGCGGGTCTCGTCTTCGCTCTTTTCCTGTTGCTTTTCTGCGGCACGCTGTCGGACAGCCATGCAAAAACAGTGCTGAATGTCGGTGTTTATAACAACATACCCACGATTTTCGTCGGGGGAAATAATCAGGTCCAGGGGCTTTTTATCGATATTCTGGAGGAAATTGCCAGACGGGAGGACTGGGAACTCGAATATGTTGTCGGCCATTTTTCTGAACTTCTCGAGGACCTGCGTACCGGGAAGATAGATCTGCTGCCGGCGCTTGCGTACTCCAAACAACGAGATGAGTATATTGACTATACCTATGAGACGGTCATGGCCAACTGGGCAGAACTCTATGTGCCGAACAGCTCTCAGCTCACCTCATTGCTTGAACTTGACGGGAAGAAGATCGCCGTAAAGCAGGGGGATATCCACTTTAAGGCACTAAAGAGCATGACGGAGAACTTTAATCTGAGCTGCCGGTTCCTGGAGACCGATGAATACGAGACCGTA
>JAHEMX010000065.1 GCA_024643445.1 Desulfobulbaceae bacterium
TCTCGGCTATCCGCTCGTAACCCTCTTTCTGCTGGCGCTGACCACCTTTATCATGATGTTTTTCAGGGATCCCGAGAGGCTGACTCCTGAAGACCCCAATGGCATCGTTTCACCCGCCGACGGCAAAATAATCGTTGCAGAACTGGTTCGCGATAAGCGTTTCCATGCTGATGAAGTATTCAAGCTGTCGATATTCATGAATGTCTTCAATGTCCATGTGAACCGGGTGCCTGCCAGCGGCACCATTGATCGGGTACAGCATGTTCCGGGCGCATTTCTGGCTGCGGATAACCAGAAGGCCCATTTAAAAAATGAATATTGCGCGGTGCGCATGACAACAGGGGAAGGCAGAAAAATCACCGTCGTCCAGATTGCCGGTCTGATTGCCAGAAGGATTGTCTGCCGTCTCGAACCGGGTGACAGGGTGGCACGAGCAGAGCGCTTCGGCCTGATCAGGTTTGGCTCACGGGTAGATCTGTACCTGCCCGCCGATGCCATACCTGCCGTCAAGCCAGGTCAGCGCGTACGGGCAGGAGAAAGCATCCTTGCGCATCTGCCCGATCTGCCGACCACACCTGAAGCAGGAAGTTAGGTTTGCCGCTTTATCAGTTGCATCGCATAGCTATTGAATAGTACGTCGGAATCTGGTAATCTCCGCTCCCTGCAGTCGCCGACGGGTAAAACAGCGGCAAACCATCACTACTAAAGCCTGAGAGGAGTTAGATGTTTACTAAAAAAGAAGCCTACAATGTTGCAATTGCCGGTGCGACCGGTGCTGTTGGCGGTGCAATGCTCGAGACCCTGGCCAGAAGAAACTTTCCGATCAACGGATTACGCCTTCTGGCCTCCGAACGTTCAGTCGGGAAAAAAATAAAATACCAGGGCAAGGAATACGTGGTTGAGCTGCTCTCCAAGGACGCCTTTGGGGGGATTGATTTTGCCCTCTTTTCGGCAGGGGCATCGCGCTCGCTGGAATTTGCTCCCGCCGCCGCCGCCGCCGGGGCAATTGTTGTAGACAACTCCAGCGCCTTCCGGATGGACCCGGAAATTCCGCTGGTCGTTCCGGAGGTGAACCCCCATGCCATCGCCCGGTACAGCAAGCGGGGAATTATTGCCAACCCGAACTGTTCCACCATTCAGATGCTCGTCGCCCTCAAACCCATCTATGACAAGGTCGGCATCAAACGAATCGTCGTGTCAACCTACCAGGCCGTCTCCGGTACCGGAACATCGGCCATTCTGGAACTGCAGAAGCAGGTCGAAGACTACGCTGCCGGGAAGCCGCTGACACGTAAAGTCTATCCGCACCAGATCGCCTTTAACTGCCTGCCGCAGATCGACTCCTTCCTTGACACCGGCTATACCAAGGAAGAGATGAAGATGGTCAATGAGACCAGGAAAATCTTTGAAGACGACCGGATCGGCGTTACAGCCACCGCCGTGCGCGTCCCCGTTTTCTACGGTCACTCCGAATCGATCAATATCGAAACAGAGAGGAAAATCAGTGCGGCTGAAGTCAAAAAACTGCTGGCAAGTGCGCCTGGCGTAAAAGTTGTCGACGAACCGTCGTTAAGCCAGTATCCACTCGCCATCGCCGCCGAGGGTGAGTTTGAGACATTCGTCGGAAGAATTCGCGAGGATGAATCGATTGCCAAAGGCATCAATATGTGGGTTGTATCCGATAACATCCTCAAAGGCGCAGCCCTCAATACCATTCAGATTGCTGAACAATTTTTCAAGGGTTAGCCACAACCGCCCATGCCGCCCTGCCGGGGGACTGTCAACAGAGGGTGGACAGTCCCCCCCGCCTGAACGGATACGCTCTGCCGTCTCTCAACCAGTTATCATGCCAAACAGATGAGAATAATTAGCGGCTCGGCAAGAGGCCGCCGGCTCTTTACCCCGCCGGAGAGAGACAAACAGATCAGACCGACCGCCGATCGTGCCCGTGAGGCGCTGTTTTCCATTATCGGCCCTGATTTCGTGAACAATGCACGTGTCCTTGATCTCTTTGCCGGGACCGGCGCCCTCGGTTGCGAGGCGTTGAGCCGGGGAGCAGGCCACGCCACCTTTATCGATAACAGCCGGAGTGCACTTGAGCTGATTGCCAGAAATATCGGCCTCGTTCCGGCCGGCCGGGAGCGCTCAACGGTAATCCGCTACGACCTGAGCAACAGCATCGCTCCTAAAAACCTGCTCGGACAACCCCATTTCTGTTTTGATCTTATCTTCGCCGATCCACCCTATCAAACGGATCTCTCAGCTAAAATATTGCATTTTCTTGACAATAGTGTTGTTCTTTCTGAAAACGTACTGGTAATAATAGAAGAAAAGAGCACTATCGATCTGCCGATCGAGTTGAAACACCTCGTACAGGAAGATACCAGGAAATACGGCGATACCTCGTTCGCTTTCTACCGCCGCAAACCGCCCTGCTCACAAAATCCAGGAAAACTGCCATGACCAAAGTACAGCAAACCCAGTCTCTTGCCATCTATCCCGGGACCTTTGACCCGATCACCAACGGGCACATCGATATTATCAATCGCGGCCTGACCCTGTTTGACAAGATCATCGTTGTGATTGCCCAAAATCCGGGAAAGGAACCGCTCTTCAGTCTTGAAGACCGCAAGGAGATGATTCAATCCTGCTTTGTCGATGACAAACGGGTGGAAATCGACCTGGTCTCGGGTTTGCTGGTCGAGTACGCTGCCCGGATACACGCCCGGGCCATCATCCGGGGCTTGCGGGCCGTCTCGGATTTTGATTATGAATTCCAGCTCGCCCTGATGAACCGGAAACTTGAACGATCGGTTGAATCGGTGTTTCTGATGCCCGGATTCCGCTGGATCTATATCAGCTCGTCCATCATCAAGGATGCCGCCCGTCATGGTGGTGACGTGCAGGGCCTTGTTCCTGCGCACGTCTTCCAGATGCTGCGCAAGAAATTCAATAACCGATAATCCGTCTGAATTGCTTATGAAGGCTATCAACGGCAGGCAGCCCGCCGGATTTACACGGAGAACCGTGCTTTTTATCGGCAGCCTGCTGCTTCTCTATCCATTTATCCGCTTTATCAATCACCGGGTTCCGCGCAAACCGAAAATAGTCGAGGTAAACGGCACGCTCAAAGCAAACGGTTACCTGGCAAAAGACGATTTTATTCTCTTCTCCGGTGGCGATGACATCTGGGCCGTCTCGCGCACCTGCACCCACCTCGGCTGCCGTCTCAACTATAAGGAGAAAGAAACGCTTCTTGAGTGCCCGTGCCACCAGAGCCGGTTCTCCACAAGAGGAGAACTCCTGCGGGGTCCGGCAAAGAAAGAGTTAGCAGTTTTTCCCGTCGAACAGAAAGGATCACCGCCAATTTACTATGTAACAATCCTGTGACCGGATGATAATCGGGCAGAAAATAAAGGATTTATTGCGAGATACCCGCTGGGGTGACTGGTGTCTGATTACTCTGTATCTATCGCTTGTCTCCGGGATCATCGTCGGCATCCACTACGATCCGGCAGAACCCTTTTACTCGACCTCGGCAATAGATATTCTCGTACCCTACGGTCGCTATTTCAGATCCCTGCATTTTTATTCAAGCCAGTTTTTCTTTTTATCTGCTATCCTCCATTACTATGGTGTATTCACCAAGGCGGACAGCTATCCAGCAAAACCCTATAGCGCTCTTATCCTGACCCTGCCGGTGGCTTTAGTCCTGCTCTTCACCGGCTATGTCCTTCGCAGCGACAGTACCGGATTTTCAGCCGGAATGATTGCAGAGCATATTCTCGAGGCCATACCGCTGGTCGGACCGACCTTGAATAATCTGCTCTTTTCCATCAGCGATCATGGCCTCAACAGGGTATATCTGCATCACGTTTTTTCTTTCGATCTCCTGTTTCTGCTCCTGGCCTGGGAGCATCTGCGGCGCTATAAAGTAACCTTTTCCCGTCATCTTCTGTTTCTCGGCTCTGTTTTGTTCTTCAGTCTGCTCGTAGCAGCTCCTATCGATCCTGAGGAACTTGGCGTTTTCTATATCACTGGTCCCTGGTTTTTTCTCGGCCTGCAGGAACTGTTGCGTTATCTGCCGCCATTTCTTGCAGGTATTGTCTTCCCCGCTTCTCTGATCATCGCACTCATTTTCCTGCGGCGGCAGAATCGATCCTTCAGGCCTATCCTGGTGTTCGTCTTCATCTGGCTTGGCGGATATGCGTTGCTGAGTGTGCTCGCACTTGTGGCCCACCATTAACCTGAATATTTCATGGATAGAAGACCAAAGATTTAATTTTATAAGTAATATTATGCGATTGATTGTTAATCGCATATAGCCACCAAAAGTTCATTTCATCCCCTCACAAAGAATTATTGTAAAAATGAATATCCACCCTGCGGGCGAGTCGATACGGTCTGCTATCCCGCGTCGCTTTTGGGGGAGGCATATCACGTTCTATAGCCCTCCCCCAAGTCTCCTTGGCTGGCAGGCCGTCTCGACTCGTGAAATATTCAGGTTTAAAAACGGGTCGGGCAGCGATTACTTCATCTCTTCTGCATCAGGACAAAAATCAAAAAAAAGGCCTCATCCATAAAGGATGAGGCCTTTTACGCAATCAGAAACGGTTTAAATAAAAACTTATTACCGATCCAGCAGCCTGTTACGCAAATCCGCTATCTCCGCTCTCAGCGATTCCTTCAAAGACTCGATCTCTTTTTTGATAAAATCGGCTGCAGCCGGGTCCAGAGAAGTATCGGATTCAAGGAGCTCATTGACCTGCTCAATTGCATCAGGTTCCCGAGTGAACGCTGCGCCTGGCAGAGCCGGATCAGTTTCTAATTCCTGCTGATCAGGGGCTAAACCATCCTCAACGGGCTCGAATTCCGCACTAAACTCATCATCGAATTCGTTAGGCTCATCGGCCATCTGAAGGCTCCCGATCTCACCATCCGACTCTTCGGAGAACTCTGACAAGTCATGATCTTTAGCCTCGGAGCGCAGAGGATCAAGAAAGGTAAGCTGTTCCCCTTTCCTGATTGCCTGTCGATCAAGCATGTTCTGCTGCCAGAGCAGTACCTTACAGGTTTCTGCCAGGACAATCTCCTGAGCCTGGACGCTGTCTGTCTCCGGGACCTGGATCTGTTCCAGTTTGGCAAAGGCAGAAACAAGCAGGCCATGGGACTCGGCACTTGATTCATACCCGTATTGGCCGATATGCTCAACAATAGTGGCTATCAGCTGCAACAGCGTCTTCTCGATCGGTTTAGTCATGAAACGATGCCGCAGGCTGTTTACCTCAGAAAGAATACTCCCGGTAATCTGTTCGTTAATTTCTATACCGAGAGAGGCAATGCTCGTGCGCAGACCGGAGAGCGGATCGTCACTGCTGAAGGAAAAGGCATCATCAATGGAGCCGATCTCACCATAATCGTCCGTCTCCTGCCCGACCTCGGGATGGATATTATCCATCTCTTCATCAAACGGGAAGTCTTCATCGACTGCTGCCGCATCAGCAGGCAGCTTCAGCGATTCAGGATGAAGCTCGTCAGCCTCTTCAAGGATTTCCTGCTTAAATTCACCGGGCTCATCCACCTTATCATCAATCGCTGCGAAGAAATCCTTCTCGTCTGCTTCGCTGTCAAAGGTAGAATAGGTCGTTCCTTTCGAAGCAGCTGTGCCATCCTCCTCGATTATCGAAGCAACGGGGAGATCTTCGACGGAAGTAACAGTTTCTTCGCTGCGGTCAACTGCTTCAAAGATAACAGCGCCATCCTCCATCTCAGAAGCAAGGTCGACAGAGCCCAGCGAATCATCTGATTCGCCCGCTTCTTTCTCAACGGCAAGTTCGGTGAAGACACCTTCCGCTCCGTCCTCGTCCTCATCCCCTTTCAGCTCATCAAAAAACGAATCAAGTTCATCATCGATAGCAGTCTCACCGGGTAATTCGGGTGCGAAAGCAGCCTCGTCCGGCAGGATGTCAGTCTCTGTGATGAGATCTCCCGCTTCCTCCTCGACAGCCGGTTCGGTCAGGAACCCTTCCGATTCTTCCTCGAGATCCGGCTCGGTGAAGAGGATCTCCCGCTTCCTCCTCGACAGCCGGTTCGGTCAGGAACCCTTCCGGTTCTTCATCAAGATCTGACTCGATGAGGAAGATTTCCGCTTCTTCCTCAACAGCCGGCTCGGTCAGGAGGCCTTCTGCCTCTTCATCGGCGGCAGGCTCTGTTGCCGGTTCTGCGTCAAAAAACTGACTGAGGCGAGCCTCTAAATCCGCTGCGGACCCCCCGTCATCAGCAGAGACCGAGTCATCGGCAAAGGCCGAAACCCGCTCTGGCCCTTCCTCGGTATCTGAAAGGGCCGGAGCAATGACACCATCCAATTCCGTCGCTAATGCTTCCAGACCTGAATCATCATCTGCCTCTGTCTCGACATCTACACCCACGACTGGTAGAACATGCTCATCCTCGGGCTCAGACGCAGAACCTCCTGTATCATCAACCTCTATCGAGGCAAGCATTTCATCAGGTTCATCATCGAAGAAGCCACTCAGGCGCTCCTCTATAGCTTCCGCAGACACACCATCAAGGTCATCAACCTCGTCAACCGCTTTACTGCCGTCATGAGCAGCCGCCACGGTGTCTTCCTCAGCAAATTCAGAAAGTGCCGGAGCGAAGAGGTCATCGGATTCCGCGAAAAGGGTGCTCTCATCGGAATCGTCATCACCTCCCGTTTCAACACTTACTCCGGCCAGAGCCACACCCTGCTCAGTTTTCGCTGTCGTCTTGCCTAATGCTGCTATCTCATCAGACAAATCGTCCAGCTGATCGTCCATATCGACGGCCGGGCTCTCGTCAGTATCAGGGGCGAAACCGTGTTCCTCATCACTGTCTGAGAGTGCCGGTGCGAGGTACCCATCTTCCGCTACGGGCAGGCCCTCCCCGCCTGAATCATCATCATCCGCCTCAACCGCCACTCCTTCAAGCGCTGCGACCGTATCAGATTCCCGTCGGCTGGGAACAGGCTCTTCCTCGAAGAAACCGCTCAACCGGTCTTCGATCTCATCCGTTGTCACACCATCTGATTCAGCAGCAATAATTTCGGCAGTAAGTTCGGCAGAGAAACCACGCTCCTCGTCTTCAGTGCCGGCGAGTGCTGGCGCCAGTTTTCCGCCAGCCACTGTCGGCAATGCTTCCTCGTCTGAATCATCATCGGCCTCCGTCTCAACCTCGACACCGCGCAATGCCTCTTCGGTACTGACCGCCTGGGTGAAAGACTCAGGTTCCGGCAGGTCTGCCGAAGGACTATCTGCCGATTCAGGCGTCTCACTATCTCCCGTGAAAAAGGTATCAAGCCGCTCCAGGACATCCTCGGGCGCATCTCCCTTGAGGTCTGCGACTTCCTCCTCTGCCTGGAATCCGTGGGCATCCTCGTCCTCCATACCGGAAAAGGCCGGGGCGACCGTATCAACCGCGGGAGCATATTCTGCGGCCTGTTCATTGACGTTCTGCACCGATATGGCTTCCGGGGTAATCGTCGGAGCTATTACTTTTTTAAATTGATTGAACTTGGCTACTTCGGCAAAAAGTATCGCCTTTTCTTCCTCGGAACTCAGTTCATTGCTGACAATTTTTTCAAGTCCCTCAAAAAAGGCACAGAGAATCTTGAAGGCATCGGGATGTGAATCGCTTTTCTTCAGCTTGATGTATCCGCCCAGCGCTGCTATCCCCTGGAGAAAAAGCAGCCGGGGTTTAGACCCGGAAAACTCTTTTTCCAGTCTCTTGACCTCCTGGCTCAAATGGCCGAGTTCCAGGTCGGTAATCTCCCAGTCCATCCCCAGGATACAAGCCTTGAGGTTAAACAGACTCGGATCGACCACTCCCTGCTCGGAAACCGCCACAGCGGGCATGACCACTTTCTCCGGCTCCACCGCCTTTGCCGGTGAGGACGATACAGCCGATGGGGATATGTGCTTTTTCAGCTTTTCAAACTTCTGGAGATCCCCTTTGAGAATGTTTTTTTTCTCATCCTGGGTCAGATCGGTGTCTATATCTATCTTTTCCAGGTTGTAGTAGAAGCTCATCAACAGTCTGATGGCAGATGGATGAGCATCGGACTTTTTCTGGTAGATATATTTACTTATCTTTTCAAGCGCCTGGACATAAACAAGTTTGATAGGGTCATCACTCCAGATATCCTTGAGGTCAATCAACTCCTCGTTAAACTGAATGAGCACCTCGTCGGTGATCTCCCAGTCAATCTCAAGCATGATGGTCTTAAGTCGTGATATGGGAGATTCCTCCCCCCCTGAAAACTCAAACAGGTCGACATAATCAGTGTCGATAGCATCACTTTCAAAGTCATTAACTCCGATGGTGAGGTCATCGTCGTATTGGCTGTCTGTGTGATGTTCCACCGTACGTTCTCTTTATAGAAGTTTTTTCTGGATGGAGATGACTGTAGAAGAGATGATTTTCTTCAATGTCGTGGCGACATTATATCCGGTAATAGCGCTTGCCTCAAAATAAGGCACCTTAAGCCGGCTGTTAAGATCTTTTTCCAGCACTTCAATCGGTAATGTCGGGATGCCATGTTCCTTCAGATCCACCTTGTTGTACTGCATTACCAGGGGAATCTTGAAAATACTCTCCTTATAGGACACCAGGTTCTCATGGAGCTGGTTTAATGAACGAATGTTTTTCTCTCGCTGTTTAGCCATCGCATCAGCGACAAAGACAATGCCGTCGACCCCCCGTAACACCAGTTTCCTGGTGGCATTGTATTTAACCTGTCCGGGAACGGTATAGAGCTGGATCTTGATATCGTAGCCCTTGATCTTGCCCATGTCGAAGGGCAGGAAATCAAAAAACAAGGTCCGGTCACCATGCGTCTTCAGGCTGACCATCTCAGAGACTATCTGCTTTCGGTAGGTCTTATTGATATATTCAAGGTTTGTTGTCTTGCCGCATCGGCCGGGGCCGTAATAAACAATTTTAACCTGAACAATTTTATCTTTTAGGTTGATGAAACTCAACGAGGCACCCCCAGAAATAATACTTCAGAAAATCGATTGCTGACCGGAGCGCATGGCGCGGTAAGGACCATGCCTACTTCCTGTCCCACACGAGTCTGATCTTATCGATAACATCTACGACGTTCAAACGGAGAAAACCAAGAGAGATGTCCTTACCGAACATTGAGATTAGCAGCAACTCATCGTCTATTTTGCTGAAATGGATGTTGGAATCCTGACCTTTATGGAAAAGCAGAGAAAATTCCTGCTCTCCGACCAGCTTCGCCATGGCATCTACTGTTGCAAAGTTACCGGCAGCCAGTGCGGCAAAAGAATATACGTCATATTTACTCTCACCATTGTCTTTCGCTGTAATAATATTGCCAGCCATATCAATGATGATGACACAGTCAACACCCAGTTTTATCAGCTTGTCAGTGAGGATGGTGTCAATTTGTTCAAGCTGTTCTTGACTGACAATTCCATAATTCATACTGCGTACCTCTTGTTAATTTAAGCCAGGCGCCTGGCTTAATGTTATTTGCTTGAGCAAGCTCTCCCAATGAGCAACAAACAATATTTGCCCATACGCTACCATGCATGAGGCGGCACCCATATTACCGGGAATAAACCGTTATAGCAAATATTCAGCGTATTTCCGTATTTAAGAATGCGGGCGCAACTAGGCACCATATTTAATACTATACGATAGTTTTTTTATGAGTTGAAGCTGTTTTTTACATTTTTTTAATAAAAATCAGAGGCATAACCGTCTAATTTTAGAAAAAAAACGCAATAGAACAATATTTTCCATGTATATTCAGCCAGTTATATCCTCAGAGCCTTGCCTTTTTGCTGTTTCGACTTACTTTCGTAATTGTTTAGTTCTGAGCATGCGAGGGCCATAGTGTTTCCCAGAATACTCCTTTTTTGTCAACTATTTGACGGTCGCCGACTGGTCACTGCCGGGTGGTGGGGACGAGAGCAGGCAGAGCCCAAATAGCCGTTGCGGACAAAGTTAATATCTGCTATGAAACCTGCCTGGAGGCAAACGAGCGTGAGCAGAACAACACCCCCTTTTCCGATACTGGCAAAAGAATCATATCTGATTGATACCCATTGTCACCTCGATATGAAGGACTACCGGGACGACCTGGATTCCGTCCTTCAACGCAGCTCAGACCATGGTGTGGCAGGCATTGTAACGATTGGCATTGATGTGGCCAGTTCCAGGCAGGCAACTGCCCTGGCGAAGCGATTCGGCATGGTCAGGGCAAGCATCGGCATTCATCCCCATGACGCGGAAAAAGCCGGGGCAGATGATCTAAAAATTCTCGCGCATCTTGCTGCTGATAATCGTGAAATTATCATCGGTTACGGTGAAATCGGTCTTGATTACGTGAAAGATTATGCCAGGCACCGGATCCAGCGTTCGCTGTTCAAAAAGCAGCTCGGTCTGGCCCGGGAGCTCGGTCTCCCGGTTATTATTCACGACAGGGAAGCGCACGATGACTGCCTCGCCATCATCAGGGAGGAAGGGCCCTTCCCGTGCGGAGGAATCATGCATTGTTTCTCGGGCGACCTGGAATTTGCCAGGAAGGTCATTGACTGTAATTTCCATATCTCCATACCGGGGATTGTGACTTTTAAAAACGCCACCGATCTCCATCAGGTTGCCTCATATATTCCTCTGGATAAAATGCTTATTGAAACCGATGGGCCATTTCTTGCGCCGGTTCCGTATCGCGGTAAGCGCAATGAACCGGTATACACGCTCTATACGGCTGAGGCTATCGCCAGACTCAGACAGACAACCATCACTGAAATCGCCCGGCAGACCAGTGCCAATGCCTGCGCCTTATTCGACCATGATTTTATCTCTGTTCATACCGGTCCGGCCGCATGATTCGATCTAACCTTACCGCTATCCGCGATGACATCAGGCAAACCGCCCTGCGCTGCGGCAGAGATCCTGCTGCTATCAGGCTGGTTGCCGTTTCAAAGCGATTTCCCGCAGAGGTGATGCGGCAGGCATGTGCTGCCGGGCAGTTTGTTTTTGGCGAGAATTTCATTCAGGAGGCCGCCGAGAAAAGAGCGCTGCTCGGCGCTGACGTTCGCCTCCATTTTATCGGGCATCTGCAGAGCAACAAGGCGAAAACCGCCGCCGAGGTATGTGACGTTATAGAGACGGTTGACCGGTTTAAAATCGCTTCCGCCCTGCACCGCCACCTGCTCACCCTAAACCGAACCCTGGAGGTGCTGGTCCAGGTTAATATTGGCCTTGATCCGAAAAAATCCGGGGTCCATCCCGACGATACGGAACAGCTTCTGAGGCAGATCTCTGAGCTGTCGACCCTGAAGGTAACGGGGCTGATGACCATCACGCCCATAACGGAAGATTGTGAGCAGGCACGTCCATTCTTCAGAAAACTGCGACTGTTATCAGAGAAAATGCAAGAGCGG